>CAZIQE010000001.1:0-2671 GCA_964541385.1 uncultured Eubacteriales bacterium
ATCGATGCCGTAGTTGGTGGTATCCTGGGCGATCAAAATCAGCTCCCGTGCGCCGTCTGAAACCAGCTTTTCAGCCTCCGCCAAAATCGCCTCCTCCGTGCGGCTCCGATAGGAGCCCCGGATGGCGGGAATACAGCAATAGGCGCATTTATTATTGCATCCGTCTGCGATCTTCAGATAGGCGGTATAGCGGGGGGAGGTCACGATTCGTTCGCCCTCCAATTGTAATTGATCGGTGGGATCAAAAAACGCCGGGTGTTTCCCTTTCAGAACCTGCTCCACCGCCTCGGTGATCCGTTGGAAGCTGCCCACGCCGAGAAAGCCGTCCACCTCCGGAAGCTCCCGAGTGATCTCCGTTTGGTAGCGTTCCGGCAGGCAGCCGGTCACCAGAATTTTTTCGATTTTTCCTTCTTTTTTCAGTTGAGCCACCTCGAAGATGGTTTCCAACGCTTCCTGCTTGGCACTTTCGATAAAGCCGCAGGTGTTGATCACCGCCACCTGGGTATTTTCCAGATCTGCGGAAAGCTCCCAGCCCTTTCGGCGGCAGGCGGCGATCATTTTTTCGGTGTTGACGGTGTTTTTTTCACACCCCAACCCGATAAACCCGATTTTAATCATAATCATCCTCAAATGTTGATAATGCACGGTTGATCTCATCGAACCCAAAGCCGTAGCGCAAAAGACCCTGCACGATCCTTTGGCGCATTTTGGGGTCGCTCGGATCATAGCGGCGGTATTTCGTCTTCAAATACCATTGGATGGATTCATTGTAATCGAAATCCAGATTTTCCACCGCTTCTTTGGCGAGCTCCGCCGGAATTCCCTTTTGGATCAGCTCCGGCAGGATCCGCCGTGCCCCCCAATGCTTGCCTTCGGCAAACCGGAGGGTCAGCTTCTCCGCCAATCGGCGGTCGTTGATAAATCCCCGCTCCTCCATATAGGCGCAAGCCGCCTCGGCAGGGGCAGGTTCGATGCCGAACCGCAGGAGTTTTTCATAAAGTTTTTTATGGCTCAGATCCCCGTAACCCAGATATTCAAACGCCTTTTCCTTGGCAGGGATCAACTGCGCCGCCAGGGTCAACGCCTCGATCTCCTCTTCGCCGAAGGGCATCCCCACCTCCAGATCCTGCTCCAATAGCAGGGAAAAAGGGATACTCATAAAGAATTCGCCGTTCAGATAAAGATCACGCTTCCCCGGCATCTCCGGATTCAGGCAAATCCCGGTGATGACCGGTTTATTCGAAGTCATCAGCCGATACGTCTAAAGAAACGGCGGGTGCGGCGGGCGTTTCCTCCGCAACGGACTTGGCGGGCGCCTTTTTCTTATCGGACTTGCTGTCCATTTTCCGCAGCGTATCGAAATTTTCCCGGATCGCCGTTTCCAATTCCGCATAGATTTTCGGATTTTCCCGCAGGAAGGCTTTGGCGTTATCCCTGCCCTGCCCGATGCGCTCGTCCTTATAAGAGAACCACGCACCGCTCTTTTTCACGAGTTTCAATTTCTCGCCCAGGTCTAAAAGCTCCCCTTCCTTGGAGATGCCCTCGCCGTACATAATATCGAAGTTGGCCACCTTAAAGGGAGGCGCAACCTTATTTTTAACGATCTTGCATTTCACGGCGTTGCCGACCACCTCTGTGCCGGATTTCAACGCCTCGGATTTCCGAACGTCAATCCGAACGGAGGAATAGAATTTCAGGGCATTACCGCCGGTGGTGGTTTCCGGATTGCCATACATCACGCCGATCTTCATCCGCAGCTGGTTGATAAAGATGGCAACGCAGTTGGTTTTGGCAAGAACGCCGGTCAGCTTCCGAAGTGCCTGGCTCATCAGCCGGGCTTGCAGACCCACGTGGGAATCGCCCATTTCGCCCTCAATTTCCGTGCGGGGCACCAGAGCGGCAACAGAGTCTACCACCACCAGGTCGATGGCACCGGAGCGAACCAGTTGCTCTGTGATCTCCAGAGCCTGCTCGCCGTGATCCGGCTGAGAGACCAAAAGATTATCCACGTCTACCCCCAAGGCTGCCGCATAATCGGGATCCAATGCGTGTTCGGCATCGATAAAAGCAACGGTACCGCCCCGCTTCTGCGCCTCTGCCGCAATGTGCAGGGCAACGGTGGTCTTACCGGAAGATTCGGGCCCGTAGATCTCAACGATCCGCCCCTTGGGCACACCGCCGATCCCCAACGCCAGATCCAGAGAAAGGGAGCCGGTGGGGATCACCTCGATGTTCATATGCTGATTATCGCCCAGTTTCATAACAGCCCCTTGACCGAACTGCTTTTCGATCTGCTCCAGAGCCTTTGCAAGGGCTTCCTGCTTATCTTTTCCTGCCATTTCAGTTTTCTCCTTTAGATATCCTTTTATAGAGTCATTATATAATAAAATGAAATGAAAAGCAACAAGAAAATTCATTTATATGCGGGGGCGTTTATTGACAATTTTTGCCGTTAGGACTATAATTTTTGATAGATCCGCTTGGGCAAACAAGGAAGAGGGGTGCAAGTCCCCCGCGATCCCGTCGCCGTGATCGGCAAGGCATCTTTTTTAAGGCTCGCCTTAACCACTGGATGAATCCGGGAAGGAGAAAGAAACTGCCGTTTGAGCCGTCAGCCGGAAGACTTCTTGACCAAGGAACCTCTGCCTGTTACGAGGATAACACGCCCCTT
>CAZIQE010000002.1:0-7635 GCA_964541385.1 uncultured Eubacteriales bacterium
CCGCCGCAGAGCAGCAATCCGCCGTAGGCGGCAAAATCCATTCCCGCCTCTGCAACCGCCGCCTCGGCTCCGGCTCTCTTCAAAGCCTCGATATAATTTGTAGGCTCCGATTCTCCGCGCGTGATCAAAATCTTCTTCATAAAAAACACCTGCTTCATTATAATAGTATGCCGGTCATTCAATCATATTACGGGGCTTTACTGTTACATACCGATATTCCGGATGCGCTTCTTCCATCGCAATAAAAATCGGGCGGATTTCATTTACTCCCTTTCTTCTATTATATATCTTTATCGGGAAGTCCGCAAGATTTAAGAGAATTTCAAAATTATTTATTGTAATATGAAATAAAAAGGAGTATAATGGGGGTGCATTTAAACTATTTCAAATGCGGGGAAATTCGAACCCGAAAATGCCTCGCATCATTGATTCTAAGGAGTGATAAATTTGAAAAGCAAACCAAACCGCAAAAAGCGGCTGTTTCTTGCGGTATGGCTGGGGGTGATCGCCGTTTTGATGATCGGGATCCTGCTCCTATGGCCGCCCGGCGCCAAGCACGAAACCATCAAGGAATTGATGAAGGACGGCGTTCTGCACGAAGCCAACCGCATATCCCTTTTCGGGCTGGAGGTGAATCCGGGATTGATCTCTGCCTACATCGTTTCCGCCGTTCTATTGCTGGCGGCGGCTTTGATCCGGATCTTTGCCATCCCCCGCTTTAAAATCGTACCCGGCAAATTCCAGACCCTTTTGGAAAGGCTGGTGGAGTTTTTTGCGGATATGGCGGGCAAAAACAGCCCTCATAAGCCGAAGTTCGTTGGGGCATATATTTTCAGCGCCGGTGTTTACATCTTTTTCAGCACCCTATTTGAGCTCTTGGGCTTGCAATGGATCACCACCAACGGTCATTCCATCGCCCTGCCTGCGCCGATCTCCGATATCAATGCCGCCATTGCCATGGGCGTTTTATCCTACGGCGTGATTTTAGGTGCCGGGCTGATCTACGGCGGCATCCGAGGGGGGCTCGGGGTTCTGAAGGACTTTTCCCTGCCCATCTCTATGAGCTTCCGTTTGTTCGGGGCTTTGCTCAGCGGCCTTTTGGTCACCGAGTTAGTCTATTATTACGTAGGCCTGAGCTTTGTTTTGCCGGTGGTGGTTGGGGTGCTGTTCACCCTGCTGCACGCCATTATTCAAACCTATGTGCTTGCAACGTTAGTTTCTATTTTCTACGGCGAGGCCGTTGAACCGAAGCCTAAAAAACACAAAAAGAAAAAAGAGGTAATTGAAAAATGAAAAAAAGCAGAATTTTCTCCCTGATTTTAGTTGTTGTTATGATGCTGACTCTGGCAGCCTTCGCAGCCGTTCCCGCATTTGCGGAGGAAGAGGCTCCCGCAGCCGCAGAAGCCGCAGAAAGCGCAGAAGCCGCAAAAGTGGCTGCCGACGGCAATGTGAAGGCCGCAAAAGGCATATCCGCCGCCATTGCCATCGCCCTTGTGGGCGCAGCAGGTGCGATCGGTATGGGTATGGCCATTTCAAAAAGTGCCGAAAGCATCGCCCGCCAGCCGGAAGCCGCAAGCAAGATCAATTCCGTTATGATGCTCGGTCTGGTATTTATTGAAACTGCCATTATCTACGCCTTGATTATTGCGATTCTGGTTATTTTCGTACTTTAATTGCCAAGAGGTATTAAAATGAATATCCCATTGAATATTGACTTTTTACAAATTCTTTTGCATCTTCTCAATTTTGTGATTCTGGCGGGCGGTCTTTCGCTGCTGCTTTTCAACCCCATTCAGAAATTTCTGACAGAACGGGCTGAAAAGCTCGCCGAAATCCAGGAGAACAACAGCAAAGCCGCCGAAGAAAATGAAAAATTAAAGGCAGAATACGAGCAAAAGCTGCAGGATGCCGAAGAGGAGATCGCATCCATGAAGGATTCCGCCGAAAAAGAATGGGCCGCCACCTCCGCCCGGTTTATCACCGCAGCGCAGGAAAAAGGCGCAGCGATCATCCGTGCGGCGGAGGAAGAGGCCGAGGAGAGAAAAGAGCATATTTTGGAATCTGCTCAGACCGAAATCGGCGAGCTGGTTGTTTCCGCCACGCAAAAATTACTCAATGATACCGTTTCACCCGAACGCAACAGCGATCTCTACGATGAATTTCTCCGGGTAGCCGGAAACGCCGTTGCAGAATCGAGGTCCCGGAATGAGCAATAATAATTTCGAGGAAAATGAGGTTCAAGCCGCTCCCTTAAAGGTGGAAATCCGGTTTGTTACGCCCCCCTCCGCCGAGCAGCTCGAAAAATTGCGTTCCTTCTTTATGGAGAAATACCATGCCGAGGAAATCGAATTCGTGCTTCGGAAGGATCCCGGCGTGGTTGGCGGGTTCAACATTTTTGTCGGCGATGAAAACTACGACTGGAGTACCCTGGGTCGGATCCGGCAATTACGCAAGTCTTTTCAAGCCCTGCAAAAGGAGCACGACCCCAAAAAAATTGTTTCCCTCTTAAAAGAAGATATCTCCGCCTTTAAATTGCACGCCGGCCATCAGCAGGTTGGTTTCGTTCAAACGGTTGGCGACGGGATCGCCCTGATCAAGGGGCTCCAAGAGGTGGAATACGGCGAGATTGTATTATTTGACTGCGGGATCAAGGGGATGGTTCAGGATATTCGTGCCGACGGAACCAACGGCGTTGTTCTCTTCGGGGATGATGCCGAAATCACCGAAGGAAGCCGGGTTGTGCGCACGGAGCGTACCGCCGGCATTCCCATCAGCACCCGCATCCTGGGGCGGATCATTGATCCCCTGGGCAAGCCGGTGGATGACGGCGGCGAGATCGGAGCCAAGGAGTATTATCCCATTGAAGGGCCTGCCCCTGCCATTCTTGACCGCAAGTCTGTTTGCCGCCCCCTGGAAACCGGGATCCTCGCCATTGATGCGATGTTCCCCATCGGTCGGGGTCAGCGGGAGCTGATCATCGGCGACCGGCAGACCGGCAAAACCACCATCGCCACCGATACCATCATCAATCAACGGGGCAAGAATGTGGTTTGCGTTTACGTTGCCATCGGTCAAAAGGCCAGCTCCATTTCCAAGGTTGCCGCCAACCTTCAGAAGAACGGCGCAATGGAATACACGGTGATCGTTAGCTCCCCCGCCAGCGATGCCGCCTCGCTGCAGTATATTGCGCCCTATGCGGGCTGTGCTGTGGCGGAGTATTTTATGAACCACGGGCGGGACGTTTTGATTATCTACGACGATCTTTCCAAGCACGCCGTTGCCTATCGCACGCTGAGCTTGCTTTTAGAGCGTTCGCCCGGGCGGGAGGCTTATCCCGGAGACGTATTCTATCTCCATTCCCGGCTATTGGAGCGATCGGCTCAGCTTTCCGATGCCAAGGGCGGCGGGAGTATGACCGCCCTGCCCATTGTTGAAACCCAAGCGGGCGACGTTTCCGCCTATATCCCCACCAACATTATCTCCATCACCGACGGACAGATCTTTCTGGAAAGTGAGCTCTTTTTCGCCGGTCAGCGACCTGCCATCAACGTGGGTCTTTCCGTTTCCCGGGTGGGCGGCGCCGCCCAGACCAATGTGATGAAGAAATCCGTTGGCTCCATTCGGCTGGATCTGGCGCAATACCGGGAAATGCAGGCGTTCTCTCAATTCGGGGGCGATCTGGATGCCGGAACGGCACGGCAATTAAAATACGGCGCCGGGCTTATGCAGCTCCTGCGCCAGCCGAATAATGCGCCGATGAGCCTGCATCATCAGGTGATCACCTTGATTTGCGCCCAGGCGGGGCTTTTCATCGAAATGCCGCTGAAGGAAATCAAGGATCGGCAATCGAAATTGCTTGCCTTTTTTGATGAGCATAACAGCGCCCTTTGCCATCGGATCAAACACGGCAAAACCTATTCCGAAGAATTGAAAAACGACGTGATCGCCACGGCGAAACGATTTCTTAATCAATAATGACGAAAGGAGGAGATTGCCATCCTCAGCGCCAGCGAAATCAGGAGCCGGATCGAAGGGATCCGGGATACCAAAAAAATAACCGATGCGATGCATATGATCTCCTCCGCAAAGATGCGTCGGGCGGTGCGGGATCTGGAGAAAACCACCCCCTATTTCAATACGCTACAGCAGAAAATCGGGGAATTATTCCACTATTTTCCCGAAACGGAAAACCGCTATTTTAAAGTGGCGGAGCCCGAAAATATCTCCCATATGAACCACGGCTTTTTGCTGATCACCTCCGATAAAGGCCTCGCCGGCGGCTATAATCAGGAAGCCATCCGGATTTGCGAGGATTATTTGAGCCGCCATCCCCGCACTATGCTATTTATCATCGGAGAATACGGCAGACGTTATTTTTTGAATAAAAAAATACCCTTTGTTGAAGAATTTCACTATTCCGCCCTTCGTCCGACGCTTTCGGACGCACGGAAAATTTGTGCGGAGCTATTGGAATACTACGATAAAGGGCATCTCGACGAGATCAGCATTATCTATACCGACTATATGGGCGCCAAGCCGGGTGTTTGCAAAAAGCAAACGCTGCTGCCTTTGGAAAAAACGCATTTTTACCAGAAAGAGGACCCTGCCGAGCCGAGCCGGCATAAATTTTTGCCCAGCCCCAACGACGTGCTCAACGGGATCATTCCCAGTTATTTAATGGGCTTTATCTACAGTTGCCTGGCAGAAAGCTTTTGCAGCGAGCAGCAGGCAAGAATGATCGCAATGAAAAGCGCCGGCGATAACGCCGAAGAAATGCTCCGGAGCTTGCAGATCCAATATAATAAGATCCGCCAGGCAACGATCACCGGAGAAATGATCGAAATCACCGCAGGCGTTAAAGCCCTGAACCGAAAAGGCAAGGAGAAACCGAACAATGACAGAACTTGAATTGCAGCCCACCGGCAAGATCGTTCAGATCACCGGTCCGGTGGTTGACGTTAAATTTACCCCGAAAAACCTCCCCCGGATCCGGGAGCGGCTCTATCTGGAATGCAAGGGCGAGCAACGCACGATGGAGGTGGTTCAGCATATCGGGAACCAAACCGTTCGCTGCGTGATGCTGGGGGCGAGCGAGGGTCTGCGCCGGAATATGGCGGTCTACGCCACCGGCTCCCCCATCAGCGTGCCTGTGGGCGAGCCGGTTTTGGGGCGGCTTTTGAACGTTTTGGGCGATCCCATCGACGGAAAGGAAGCATTTCCCGCCGAATGCGAACGCAAATCCATCTATCGCCCCGCTCCCGGTTATGCCGAGCGTGCCTCCTCCGAGGAAATTCTGGAAACCGGCATTAAGGTCATCGACCTTTTAGCCCCCTATACCAAGGGCGGAAAGATCGGTCTGTTCGGCGGCGCCGGGGTTGGAAAAACCGTTCTGATCCAGGAGCTGATCCATAATATCGCCACCGAACACGGCGGCTATTCCATCTTCACCGGCGTGGGCGAGCGGAGCCGGGAGGGCAACGATCTTTACTATGAGATGCAGGAGAGCGGCGTTTTGGATAAAACCGCTCTGGTCTTCGGTCAGATGAATGAGGCACCCGGCGTTCGGATGCGTGTGGCGCTCACCGGTTTGACGATGGCGGAGCATTTCCGGGACGATTGCAAAAAGGACGTTTTGCTCTTTATTGATAATATTTTCCGGTTCATTCAAGCCGGCAGCGAGGTTTCCACCCTTTTGGGGCGGATGCCCTCCGCCGTTGGCTATCAGCCCACCATCTCGCAGGAGCTGGGAGAGCTGGAGGAGCGGATCGCCTCCACCAAAAACGGGTCGGTCACCTCGGTGCAGGCCATTTATGTGCCCGCCGACGATCTGACGGATCCTGCCCCTGCAACCACCTTTGCCCATCTGGACGCTACCACGGTTTTGAGCCGGAAGATTGCGGAGCTGGGGATCTACCCCGCTGTGGATCCTCTGGATTCCACCTCCCGGATTCTGGATCCCGACGTGGTGGGCGAGGAGCATTACCGGGTGGCACGCACGGTGCAGGAAATTTTGGAGCACTATAATGAATTGCAGGATATCATCGCCATTCTGGGTATGGACGAATTGAGCGAGGAAGATAAAATTCTGGTTCATCGGGCACGAAAAATCCAACGCTTTCTGTCCCAGCCCTTCAGCGTGGCTGAAAAATTCACCGGTCTGAAAGGGATTTACGTGCCCTTGAGCGACACCATCCGCAGCTTCAAGGCGATCATCAACGGCGAGGCCGATGAATATCCCGAAAATGCCTTCTTCAACGTGGGTACCATCGAAGACGTGGCCGCCAAAGCCAAAGAACTGGCGGGTGAAGCCAATGAATAGCTTCTATCTGGAGATCCTAACTCCGGAGCGGATCTTTTATCGGGGCGATTGCGTTTCCCTGACCGTTCCCATCACCGATGGGATGCTCGGCATATTGGCGAACCGGGAACCCATCACCGCTTCTCTGACGGCAGGCGAGGCTTATTATACCAAGCCGGACGGCGAAAAAATTCTTTTCTCCATCTCCGGCGGGATGATCGACGTGGGCAATAACCGGGTATCGCTCCTTTGCGAATACGCCCTGCTCCCGGAAGAGATCGACGAGGAAAAAGAACGCCGGGAAGCCGATGAAGCCCGCTCTGAGCTCGCCAAAAAGCAAAGCGAGCGGGATTATAAACTCTATGAATTGATGCTCAATAATGCGATCAATAACCTGAAAATCAAGCAAAAACATACGATCAACTGAAGCAAACCCCCACGGCTTTCAGCCGTGGGGGTTTGCTTATTCCTCAAATACGTTATAGGCGGTCAAAATCGCCTTGCCGATCTCATATAAGAGCTCCTCGCCCTTCAATTTAACCTCCAAAGGGAAAAGGCGCAGAGGCTCCTCCCCATCGTGGGGGCGGCGGTCACGGATAGCAGGGGGCAGGTTCGCCTCGAAGGTGAAATACCCCTGATAGCCGATCTCCAAAAGTCCCTGCATCAGCGAATCCGGGTTCATCGTGCCGAAAAACGGAGCAAAATGCTCATCCCGACCGCCCATATTATCCTGCACGTGCAGAGCGTAAACGTGCTTGCCCAAAATGCGGAGTGCTTCGATTTGCGGCAACTCCTGAAGATTGCCGTGCCCGGCATCCCAAACGGCGTGAAACCGGGGATGATCCACATATTCGATCAGTTCCAGAAGCTCCGGGGCGTTATCCACCCAATAAACGCCCGGCTTATGCATTTTATTGAAATTTTCAGTCAGAATATTCAGATCCAATCGCTCCGCCGCCTCCAACAGAGGGCGATAAAACGCCTTGTTTCGGGCGAAACATTCTTCTTTGGAAATGTTGGGCAGATAGCCGGAGTGAACCACCAGATTTTTGATACCCAATGCGGCGCAAACCTCCATACAACGAAGGTTATCGGCAATGAACGCCTCGTTATTTTCCGCAATCGGCGTTCCCATCGGGGCGTGTGCCTGCACAAAGGAAACCCCCAACCGCTCCGCCTGCTTTTGCACCGTTTTGATATATTCCTTCCAATCGGTGCCGAAAGCCCCGGTTCTGCCTCGATAATCAATGCCGAAATGATAGTCCAGATATTGGAACCCCGACCGGCTGATATATTCCATAATCTCTAATTGCGAAGAAGTATAGCGGGAAAAATCA
>CAZIQE010000003.1:0-1908 GCA_964541385.1 uncultured Eubacteriales bacterium
TCGGTATTTTGGGATTCGGCACGATCGGTGTCGGCGTATATGATATTTTGAAGGAATTGCCCGGCGCAGCGGTGAAATATGTGCTGGATCTGCGGGAAGTGGGCGTTCCGGAACTGACCCATCGGTTTGAGGATATCCTGGAGGATCCCGAGGTAGACACGGTGATCGAGGTGATGGGCGGGCTGCATCCTTCCTTTGAATTCGCATCCGCCGCAATGAAGGCGGGCAAAAACGTGGTAACTGCCAATAAATTTTTAGTTGCCCACTTTTATGATGAATTAACGGCTCTGGCGAAAGAGCATAACGTGGCATTCCGTGCCACCGCTTCGGTGGGCGGCGGGATCGGCTGGCTCACCGCCTTGGAGGAAACCAGGCGGATGGATCAGATCCATTCGTTCCGGGGCATTATGAACGGAACCACCAACTATATTTTATCGAATATGACGGAGGCGGGCGTTTCCTTTGAAACCGCCCTTTCCGAGGCGCAGGCGCTCGGCTATGCGGAGGCGGATCCTTCCGCCGATATCGATGGCAAGGACGTTTTGCAAAAGGTGATGATCTCCGCCAACGTGGCTTTTGAGGTTTCTCTGAAGGAGGAGGAGATCCCCACCTTCGGGATCCGCTATATCAGCGCGGCGGATATCGATGGCTTTAAAGAGGCGGGAATGGTTTGCAAGCTTTTGGGCAATGCCGCTTTCAAAAACGGAAAGATCGCCGCATACGTGATCCCGACCGTGATGGATAAAAACGCTCTGTTCGGTGCGGTAAGCTCCAATTTTAATATGATCTCTTATGAGGCGGAATATGCCGGCACGATGAGCTTCTATGGGCAGGGTGCCGGTCGCTACCCAACCGCCTCCAACGTGGTGAAGGATTGCGCAGACATTATGGCGGGCGTGAAGGAATTTTATGCCGAAAATCAAGGCTACGCCCCCGTTTTCAATGAGATCGCCGAATATCGGTTCTATCTGCGGAGCGTGAGCCCCGAAGCCGCCGCATTGGCGGAAGAGCCGCTCGGGGCAGGAAAGCTCACCAAGCGGATGAGCGTTGCCGCAATGGCGGAGGAAATGAAGAAGATCCAATCGGAGGATCCCGCCGCCTTCGTGGCAGCCGTTTTAGAGTAATTGATTAAAGGAGAAAAGAGAAATGGCTTTGAAAAACGTTGCGATCCTGGGTGCTACCGGTGCGGTAGGTCGGGAGATGTTGAAAGTTTTGGAGGAGAGAAATTTCCCCGTCGGCAGGTTGAAATTGCTTGCCAGCGAGAGAAGCGTTGGGAAAAAAATCGCCTTTAAAGGCGAGGAGCTGACAGTTGAATTGGCTTGCAAGGAGGCCTTTGAGGGGCTGGATATCGTATTAGGCGCCTCCCCCAATGCGCTGGCAAAGGAGATGGCGCCCGCCATTAAAGCCGCCGGAGCCGTATTTGTGGATAACTCCAGCGCCTTTCGGATGGATCCCGAAGTCCCCCTCGTGGTGCCGGAGATCAACCCCGAAGATGCATTGAAGAATAAGGGGATCGTTGCCAACCCCAATTGCTCCACCATCATCACGCTGGTGGCGGTGAACGCTTTGAATAAGCTGAGTCCCATCGAAACGATGGTCGCCTCTACATATCAGGCGGTTTCCGGTGCCGGTGCCGGCGGACCGAAGGAATTGGCGAATGAGGTGGAAGCCCTGCGTAAGGGCGAAAAGGTAGAACCTAAGGTTTTTCAATATCAAATCGCTTATAACGTGATTCCCCAGATCGGCGGCGAGAGCGTTGATGGCTACACAAGCGAAGAAATGAAGATGCAAAACGAAGGTCGGAAGATTATGCATCTGCCGGAGCTCCTGGTCAGCTGCACCTGCGTGCGGGTGCCCGTTGTGCGGAGCCATTCCATCAATGTGGTGGTTCGCACCAAGGAGCCCGTC
>CAZIQE010000004.1:0-3229 GCA_964541385.1 uncultured Eubacteriales bacterium
AACCCGAAGCCCAACGCCACCGAGGTTTCCGGCTCAAACATAAAAGAGGCGTCGTTCAGCTTCAATTTCGCCAAAGCCTCTTTCAAATCGTCGTAGCGTGCGCCGTCTGCCGGATAAATCCCGGAAAAGACCATCGGCGTGCAGGGCTTATAGCCGGGCAACGCTTCGGCGCAGGGGCGGTTTGCGAGCGTAACGGTATCGCCCACCCGAGTATCCTCCACGCTTTTGATCGATGCGGTGAAATAGCCGACCTGCCCGGCCTGCAAAATGCCGCTGGGCTCTAACCCCAGAGGGCGCATCCACCCGCATTCCACGATCTCAAACTCTGCGCCGGTGGCAAGCATCCGGATCCGATCCCCGGTCTTCAAGGTGCCCTCCATCATCCGTACATAGACGATAACGCCCCGATAACTATCATAATAACTATCGAAAATCAGGGCAGACGCCGGTGCATCCGGATCGCCGGCGGGAGCGGGGATATTGGCAACCACCGCTTCCATCACCGCCGGCATATTGATATTATTCTTCGCCGAAACCCGGGGCGCATCCATTGCCGGGATGCCGATCACATCCTCGATCTCCTGCGCCACCCGCTCCGGATCCGCCGCCGGCAGATCGATTTTATTGATCACCGGGATCAGCTCCAGATCGTTATCCAGAGCGATATAGGTGTTCGCAAGGGTCTGCGCCTCGATGCCCTGCGAGGCATCCACCACCAGAACCGCCCCTTCGCAGGCCGCCAACGCCCGGGAAACCTCGTAGTTAAAGTCCACGTGCCCCGGCGTGTCGATGAGATTGATCTCATATTCTTCGCCGTTTTCCGCCTTATAATCCAGCCGCACCGCCCGTGCCTTTATGGTGATGCCACGCTCCCGCTCCAGATCCATATTATCTAAGATCTGATCCTCCATTTCCCGCTTCTCAACGGTATTGCATAGCTCCAAAAGCCGATCGGCAATGGTGGATTTCCCGTGGTCGATATGGGCAATGATTGAAAAATTCCGTATATTTTTTTGATTCAAAATAATTCTCCTAAACGATAGCGATATAACCGGAACGATCGGGTTATTCCTCGTCTTCCTCCTCGATTTCCGGCAGTTCGGAAATATACTCCGTGAGCGTTTCCAAGTCCGGAGCTTCCGATTCTTCCCCCGCCGGTGCCTTTGGTGCTTCCGAAATCAAGGGGAGTCTTTTCAGGATCAGCCAGGCGATCAGCATATAAGCGAAGCCTTCTAAGCTTCTGATCACCGTTTCAACTGCCCCGCTTTGATTCTGGATCAGCCGGAAAAGGGGCGCAATAAAGGACGTAAAGCCCAAAACCAGGAGATAACAGCAATTCCGAGCCAGCCGCTCCCGGGGAACCGTTGCCCCCGCCATCCCCCGCACCAATTGCAGGTTCATTAAAAGGATCACGCATAAGCCCAGCATCTCGAAGGTATATTCGGAAATATGCAGATAGCGATAGGTGCTCCAGAAATAGGCAACAATGCACGCCCCGGAACGGAGCAGGGTTAAAGCCCCCCAGAAATTCTCTTTGGAATTCCCCAGCGCCAGAATCAACCAGCCGATGGCACCCAGCAGATAAAATAACAGTTCAGCCGATACGGCTCCGCCTTTTAAAACGATCCGCACCAGATCCAAAACGGCTGTCGCCGCCAGCACCAAAAACGTCAGCCGCACCGGGAAAGAGATCCATTTCCCCTCATTCCCGGCGAGAGGCGCCGCCTTTTTGCCGTGGCACATCAGCCACACCAGACCGAAGCCGATCAGTAAAACAGCCACCAGCCCGATCTGCAAGCCCTTTGAAAGAGGCGTTACCAGAAAATACCCCGCCTCATCCAAAGCGAAATGATATTGTAAGACCCTTAATAGCCCCGCCAACACGCCGAGCACCGGGGCGATAATCATTGCCTTTTTGATTTTCATTCTATATTTTCCTTTCATAAGGGATATAATGATACATATTAATTATAGGATTTTCGGGCTGAAATGTAAAGGGCTTTCAGGAAATTATTGCAATTGAGAGAAAAGTGTGTTACTATTATTTAGATACCGAGTAAGGTGAGGGAATTTTATGATCATCATTGAAGAATATAAGCAAAAATTAAATGAATTTAAAAAGGATCTGGACATTCTGGAGGAGGCGTTGAAAATCGCCGAGCTCCGCAAGCAGATCGAGGCGGATGAGGCGCTGACGGCTTCTGAAAATTTCTGGAACGACGTTGCCAACTCCCAAAAGGTGTTGCAAACGATCAAAAACAATAAAACCACCGTTGAAAATTTTGAAAAACTTCGGGTGTCCTATGAAGATCTGGGCGCCCTTTTGGAAATGGCGGAAATGGAGCCGGAAGAATTGGAGGAGGAAGTGCAATCGGAGTTTGCCGCCTTTGAAAAACGGCTGGAGCAAGCCAATTTGCAAACCCTGCTCAGCGGCGAATACGACCATAGCAATGCGATCATCACCTTCCACGCCGGTGCCGGCGGCACCGAGGCGCAGGATTGGGTGGAAATGCTCTATCGGATGTATCTGCGCTTTGCCCAACGCCACGATTATAAAGTCACCGTTCTGGATTATCTGGACGGCGACGAGGCAGGCATCAAAAGCGCTTCCATCCTGGTGGAAGGCCAATATGCCTATGGCTACCTGAAAAGCGAAATGGGCGTTCACCGGCTGGTGCGGGTTTCTCCCTTTGATGCCAGCGGACGGCGGCAGACCTCCTTTGCATCGGTGGAGGTGATGCCCGAAATCAACGACGATTGCGATGTGGAGATCCGCCCCGAGGATATCAAGATGGAGGTGTTCCGCTCCAGCGGGGCAGGCGGTCAGAAGGTCAATAAAACTTCTTCTGCCGTTCGCCTGATCCATATCCCCACCGGCATCGTGGTTTCCTGCCAGAATGAGCGGAGCCAGTTCCAAAATAGGGATATGTGTATGAAAATGCTGAAATCCAAGCTCGTGGAGATCAAGGAGCGGGAGAATCTGGAACGGATCGAGGATATCAAGGGCGACCAAATGAGCAACGGCTGGGGCAGCCAGATCCGCTCTTATGTGTTTATGCCGTATACGATGGTGAAGGATCATCGCACCAATTTTGAAATGGGCAACATCAACGCCGTGATGGACGGCGATCTCGATGGCTTTATCAACGCCTATCTAATCTATCTCTCCCAGGGCGGCAAATAGGCGGCAAATAAAAAAGGCACCGACCGCAGAAAATAGAATATTGAT
>CAZIQE010000005.1:0-9947 GCA_964541385.1 uncultured Eubacteriales bacterium
GTCATCCACTAATCCCACCGGCTTTAAAGGCCCGTAGCGCATCGTGTCTTCGCCTCTGTATGCCATTTCTTCAATGGGCATACATCCTTCAAAAACTTGATGGTCAAAATCATGGAGTTCCACACATTCTGCATTTTTTAACGCTTCATAAAAGGCCAGATATTCTTCCTTAGTCATCGGGCAATTGATATAATCCGGCGTACCTTTATTATAGCGGGATGCAAAAAAGGCCTTATTCATATCAATGCTATCGTAGGTTACGATGGGAGCGGCCGCATCGAAAAAAGAAAGATAACTCTCCCCGAAAAAATCCGCAATCGATTTTGAAAGAGCATCGGAGGTTAAAGGTCCGGTGGCGATAATCACATTTTGTTCATTCGGGATTTCGGTTAATTCTTCCTCAATAACGGTAATAAACGGATTTTCTTTGATCGCTTTTGTGATATAAGCCGAAAAGGCGTTGCGGTCAACGGCTAATGCTCCGCCGGCAGGAACCCGGGTGGCATCTGCCGCTTGGATGATCAAAGAATCCAGACGCCGCATTTCTTCTTTTAAAAGACCAACGGCGTTTGAGAGCCCCGCTCCCCGCAATGAATTGGAGCAAACCAATTCGGCGAAGAAATCGCTGTGGTGTGCCGGGGACTTTTTATGGGGCTTCATTTCATAGAGCTGAACCGCAATCTTCCGTTTTG
The DNA here is from genome assembly GCA_964541385.1 of uncultured Eubacteriales bacterium. Taxonomy (GTDB): domain Bacteria; phylum Bacillota; class Clostridia; order Oscillospirales; family QAKW01; genus QAKW01. The sequence goes on from CAZIQE010000005.1 coordinate 693, forward strand.
CCAATTGATAGGCGGCTTCGCAGCCGGCTAATCCGGCTCCGACAACGATCACGGCATCATTCATCGCTCGTTTCCTGCTTTCCGCAATTCGGATTGGAACAATAAATCCCACGCCCCCGACCGGATTGCCTGAAGAGGGGAGAGCCGCATTTTTCGCATCTTTTTGTCAGGGGTTCATCCCATGTCATAAAGTCGCAGGAGGGGTTATGCTCGCAGCCGTAATAGGTTTTTCCGTTTTTGGATTTCTTTTTTAAAATTTTCCCGCCGCATTTGGGGCAGGGAACGTGGGTATCGATCACGATGGCTTTGGTGAACCGGCATTCCGGGTATCCGGGGCACGCTAAAAATTTCCCGAACCGACCGTTTTTAATCACGAGGTTTTTCCCGCATTTGGGGCAAATCTCCTCTGTAACCTCGTCGGGAACTTTTACCCGTTCTTTTAATTTATTTTCGGCCTCAGCCAGAGTTTTCATAAAGATATCATAGAACGAGGCAACAATGGACTGCCATTCAGTCGTTCCTTCTTCCACCTTATCCAGCTCGGTTTCCAGATGAGCGGTGAAATCATAATCCACGATGGAGGGGAAGTGCTCTTTCATTAATTGGGTTGTTACTTCTCCCAAAGCAGTCGGTTTCAGGGTTTTTCCTTCCCTCTCCACATATTCCCGCGCCAGAATCGTGGTGATAATAGGAACAAAAGTGGAGGGGCGTCCGATTTCATTCTCCTCCAGAGCCTTAATTAAGGAGGCTTCGGTATACCGGGAGGGCGGCTGAGTAAAATTCTGTTCTTTTTCTAAATTATCCAGAGTCAATTCATCGCCCTTTTCCACTTTATAAAGGCGGCGATTATTTTTTTCTTTATCTTCGGTTTCCTGATAAGCCGCAGTAAATCCCTTGAATTTTACTACTTGGCAATTGGATTTTAAAACGTATTTTCCATCGGAAATATCAACGCTCAGCGTATCGTAAACCGCATCGGTCATTTGGCTGGCTAAAAAGCGGTCGTAGATCAACCGATAGATGCGATATTGATCGGGCGTACAGTTGGCTTTAACGGTATCCGGTGTGATGGAAATGTTGGATGGGCGAATCGCTTCGTGTGCATCCTGCGCACTCTTTTTCGTTTTATAAAAACGGCGGGTGGCAGGGTAGTACTCTGCACCAAACGTATTAATGATATGCTCTTTGGCGGCGGAAGCGGCTTCATCGGAAATACGCAGAGAGTCTGTACGCATATAGGTGATCAAGCCGACCGGTCCGAGCCCTTTGATTTCAACGCCTTCGTATAATTCCTGAGCCGCTTTCATTGTACGTTTCGCCTGGAAATTATACCGGCGAGCCGCTTCCTGCTGTAAGGTGGAAGTGATGAAGGGGGGTGCGGGCGACTTTTTCTTTTCGGCACGCCGTATATCGCTGATCCGGAAAGAGGAATTTTCAAGCTCATTATAGATTCTTTCGGCGGTTTTTTGATCGTGGATCTCAATGGCTTCTTTCGTAGTACCGTAGAATTTCGATTCAATTTTCCCGGTTCCGCTTTTGGGAGTGAAAACGGCGGAAATCGTCCAGTATTCTTTGGGAATAAAGGCACGGATTTCTTCCTCCCGATCCACGATCATTGCGGTTGCAACGGACTGCACACGTCCGGCGGAAAGACCTTTTTTCACCTTTTTCCAAAGGAAGGGGCTTAATTTATAACCAACGATCCGATCCAAAACCCTTCGTGCTTGCTGTGCATTTACCAGATCCATATTGATCTCGGTTGGATTTTTAACCGCATTTAAAAGGGCGGTTTTGGTGATCTCATTAAAAACGACTCTTTTGCATTGATCGGGCTGCAGATCCAAAAGAGCGGCAAGATGCCAGGAAATGGCTTCTCCTTCCCGATCCGGGTCGGTTGCCAGATAGATCATATCAGCCTTTTTAGCCTCTTTTTTTAAGGAACGGATCAAATCGCTTTTACCCCGAATGGAAATATATTTCGGCGTGAAATTATTTTCAACATCAATGGCGAATTCGCTTTTGGGCAGATCTCGAATATGACCCATTGACGCCATTACCTTGAATTTTTTACCTAAATATTTTCCGATTGTTTTTGCTTTTGCAGGGGATTCAACAATAAATAAATTAGACATTTAAAACCTCTCTTATAGGATCACTTTGAATTTACTTCCGGGGCAGGAAACAATCAAGCCTTTATATTCCAGGGCGGTCAGACCCTGCAATACGTCGGAAATTTGCAAATGAGAATTTTCTATTATAAAGTCGGTGGAACGGGGTTCGGTATCCATTAAACTTAATATGGCATTTTCGGTTTCGCTTAGTTTTTTTGCGTGCTTTTTCCGAAAATCCTTTAACTTTTCCTCGGCGATTTCTTCCTGCAATGAAACAATATGTTCCTTATTTTGTTCTAATTCGTGAAGAATACCTGAAAATTCAGATAAATAGATCCGCAGAATATCCGTATAGGCAGTCACCGGATAACAACCGTCCTTGATCAGCTTGTTGCTTCCTTCGGATTCCTTTGAATTTGCATTGGCCATCAGCGCAAAAACGTCCCGATTTTGTTCTATGGCATAATTTGCAGTCATCAATGCGCCGCTTTTTGCGGGCGCTTCAATGATCAGTGTGCCCAAAGAAAGACCGCTTAAAATACGGTTTCGCTCATGATAAGAAAACTTATGAGATGAATTTCTGGGAAAGACCTCGCTGACGATAGAGCCCTTTGCCAGAATATCTTTATATTGGCGGCTTTGTAATGCGTGCCCATATAGAATGCCGAAGGGAATTACTGCGATCGGTCCGTTTCCCGCCCGCAAAACAGAATCGCAAACAAAGAAATCAATTCCGTCTGCAACGCCGCAAACAATGCTGAAGCCGCAGGAGCTGAGGGGAAAGACCAGCTCTTTGGTCATTTGTTCTCCGTAACCGGTGTATTTTCGTGTGCCTACAACGGTTAGGGTCGGCGCCTTGATCTGTTCAAGGAAATGTCCTTTACAAAAGAGGGGAGAGGGCGGATTTTCAATTTCCTTTAATAACGGAGGATAATCGGGGTCATCCAGAGTTAAGATCGTGATCTGATTCTCTTCGCAATCTCCGTAAATTTCGTAGGCAGATCGAATATCCTTTTGAGATAAAACGGCGCTTTCTTTTGCTGTTAAGAACGTATAAGAAGAAAAGTCCCTGCAATCATAAACGTCAAAAACAGAACCCAGATCGTTGATCAGCCGTAAAGCTTTTTTGTTATTGAATCCCAAGGATTCTTTGATCCAGATCCATAGGATCTCTTGCTTTATCTCCATTTCGATTGCTCCCATAAAATGATCGAAGCGGCTACTGCGGCATTCAGAGATTCATTTGCCCCCAGCATAGGAATAAATAATCCTTGGGTGCAGATGTTCATCACCTCTTCGCAAATACCGTTTGCTTCATTTCCGATCACAACAACGGTTGGCGTTTGAAAATCAATATGCGTAAGGTCGCAATAGCGGCGATTTAATCCGGCACCCAGAATTTGATACCCTTCTTCTTTCTTTTGCTTCAGAAAGGTCAATAGATCGCCCTTTTGAACCGGCATCCGAAAGGCACTTCCCATAGCTGCCCGTAAAACCTTTATGGAATAGAGATCCACGCTTCCTTCGCTCAAATAGACGTAATCTGCTTTGAACGCTTCTGCTGAGCGTAAAATGGCGCCCAGATTGGCGGGATCGGAAAGATGATCCAACGCCAAAATGAAACGTGAATTATCAGAAGAGGGGAGAACCGATTGTTGGCGTAATACCATAAAACATCCGGGAGAAGTCTCCATAGAACTTAATTTATCGGAAACGCCCTCTGAAATGCAAACGGTTTTGGATTCCATGCCGGAATCCAGAAAGAATAAAATTTGGGATTCTGTAGCCAGGCATTTTTCAATTTCCCAACCGGCGGACAATGCCTCCCGGCAAAGCTTGATTCCTTCGATCATAAATAATCCGGTATCCTTGCGCCCCGCAACGGTTTTCAGCCGACAAAGCTCTTTGATATATTCGTTTTTTAAACTGGTGATTTGTTCCATTACGGATTCACAACGAGGTCGATTTTTTCGTTTTCACCGATCACAAGAATATTGCAGTCTTCCTCGAAGGGGATTTTCGGATCCACCGAAAGATTGATTTCTCCCTGCTGACTGCGCACGGCAATAACGGTCAATCCGTATTTGGCACGCACGTTCAGCTCGATCAGGTTTTTGCCTGCCCATTTTTTGGGAAGACGAATCTCTGCAATGGAAAATTCATCCGATAGATCGATAAATTCCATAATATCACTATTGCTGAGGCTTTTTGCCAAACGCTCGCTTAAATCCTTTTCGGGATAGATCACACGGTCGGCACCAACCTTTTCCAGAATACGGCCGTGGAGCTCACTGGTACATTCCGAAACAACCTGTTTCACGCCCATTTCCTTTAAAAGCATCGTGACCAGAACCCCGGATTGGATATCGCCGGTAAGGGCAACGATTACCGTATCGGCATTTTCAACGTCAAAGTTTTTCAAAACGTCTTGATCGGTAACGTCGCCAATGGCGGCATGGGTGATTTGATCGGCGATTTGACGCACTTTTTCTTCATTACTGTCTAAGGCAACTACTTCGTTTCCTAAATTTTGCAGATTAACGGCGAGATTGAAGCCAAAACGGTCTAATCCGATGATTACAAATGTTTTCTTTTTCATCATATTCTCCTAACCAATGAGTATGTTTGTTTTGGGATAAGAAATCAGATCTTTATTTCTGTTCAGCCGCACCATAATGGCTAAGGTGACCGAGAGAATGCCGACCCGACCTAAAAACATCATAACGATCAAAATGATCTGCGCTATAGCGGGCAAAGCGGAAATCTGAACCGCAGCGCATCCCACGGTTCCGAAAGCGGAAACGCAGGTGAAGAAAACGTTGCTGATACCGGCAGAGGGAACCAAAAAGCAAATCGTTGTTCCGCAGACCAAAATAATCGATAAGCCAATGAAAAACAGGGAAAAAGCACGGTAGATATCTTTTTGGTCGATCGTGCGGCAATGAAATTGGATTTTGTTTCTGCCGCAGGCAACCTGAAAAGCAGTAATAATAATGATGGCGGCTGTAACGGTTTTTATTCCGCCTGCGGTGGAGGCAGAGGAACCGCCAATAAACATCAAAAAGCACGAGAATAATTTAGTGGGATCATAGAAGCCTGCCATATCAAAGGTGGAAAAGCCAACCGTGCGCATCGTTACCGAGCAAAAGAAAGCGTTCAGCAGCTTATGCGCCGGAGATAGCGAGCCAAGGGTGAGGGGATTTTTCCATTCTGCCAGCAGATAAAATAATGTGCCGCCGAATAAGAGAATGGCAGTAGTGCTCAAAACGAGCTTAAAATAAACTGAATAATGTTCGCCTTTTTTCTTTTTTAATAATTCGTGCCAAATAGGGAATCCCAAACCGCCCAAAACAGTCAGCAATATGATAATCAGCATTGGAAAGGCGTTCTCCCGAAGAGAGGCAATGCTGTCGTTATGACCCAGAATATCAAATCCGGCATTGCAGAAGGAAGAGATCGAAATAAACAAAGATTTCCAGCAACCGGACAAAAAACCGTTTTTCGGAATAAAATGAAAGCTTAATAGGACTGCGCCGATTCCTTCGATCATAAAGGAACCCCAAACAACCATTTTAACAAAGGAAGTGGCGCCGTTTGAAGAATCGAGCCCGAAGGAAGAAGAAAATAACCGGCGTTCGGCAAAAGAGGAAGAACGGCGGAAGTAGACCATCATCATCATGGCGATGCTCATAAAGCCAAGACCGCCGATCTGGATCATTATAAGAATAATCAATTGCCCCCAGAAGGTAAACATCGTGAAGGTATCTCCAACGGTCAAGCCGGTAACGCAGGTAGCGCTTGTGGCTGTGAACAGAGCAGAGAGGGGAGAAAGCCATTCACCGGAGCGATTGAAAAACGGAAAACAAAGCAATATTGTCCCTAATAAAATGATGATTAAAAAGCTCAGAATAATAGCAACCATCGGGTTATGGGCAATCAAAAAATGTTGTTTTTTAGGTGTATTTTTCAAGGAAAATCCTCTCTTTTTAAAAAATCCTACATATTTAAATAAGGTGACCGTGTCTTATTATATATACATCTCATCCAAAAATCAATAGTTTTTAAAAAATAACAGAGCAGGGATCCCTGCTCTGTTATTGAAATTACTTATTCAGTTGCTTTTTAGCAGTTGTAACCAGTGCTGCAAATGCATCGGTATCGGTGGCGGCGATCTCAGCCAACATCTTTCTGTTCAGGTTGACCTTAGCCAGCTTCAAGCCGTGCATAAACTGGGAATAATTGATGTCGTTCATTTTGCAAGCGGCGGAAATTCTGGTGATCCAGAGAGAACGGAAATCTCTCTTTTTCTGTTTTCTGCCGATGTAAGCATTGGTTAAAGAGCGCATCACAGCCTGATTGGCAGTTCTGAACTGCTTGCTCTTTGCGCCGTAAAAACCCTTGGCGAGTTTTAAAATCTTTTTTCTTCTTTTGCGGGTAGTAACCGCACCTTTAATTCTAGCCATTCTATTCAGCCTCCGTTATTTTCGAATTATTTGTAGGGGATCAGCTTTTTCAAAGTAGATACGTTGGTTGCATCTGCATAAGCCTCTTTGCGAAGCCCTCTTTTACGCTTGGTAGATTTCTTATTCAAGATATGAGATCTGAAAGCATGGCCTCTTTTAATTTTGCCGCCCTTCGTAATCTTGAAACGTTTTTTTGCACCGCTATGGGTTTTGAATTTAGCCACAATAATTGCCTCCCTTTATTTTTTTTCTTTCTTTGGTGCTAATACCATGATCATATTACGCCCTTCCAGTTTTGCGGGCTTTTCGATCACGCAATTTTCTTCAGTCAGGGAACAGAAACGCTTCGCAATTTCATACCCCAGTTCGGTATGAGCCATTTCGCGACCCTTGAATTTCACAACGACTTTAACCTTATCGCCGGACTGCAAAAAGCGGTTGGCGTGAGATGCTTTGGTCTGAATGTCGTGGGTATCGATCTTTAAGGTTAACTGGATCTCTTTAACCGATACAATATTTTGGTTCTTTTTTGCTTCCTTTTCTTTTTTAGCCTGCTCATAGCAATATTTACCGAAATCGATAATCTTGCAAACGGGCGGCTGAGCCTTCGGGGCAATCATCACCAAATCAAGGTTTTTTCCTTCTGCAATTCTTAAAGCGTCATTAGGAGCCATAATTCCTAACTGACTGCCGTCGGAATCAACTACGCGGATTTCTTTTTCGCGGATAGCCTCATTGATACTAAGGCTTTTTGCGTCTTTAGCGTTAATGTTTCCACACCTCCAAATAAATAATAAAAACGAGCAAAAATAATTTGCCCGTTCTCACACATAAAATGACCCGAATATCATTCGGCTTCTTCCATGTTAACCGCTGCTGTTTAAAAACGCAGGGTGAGAACAGCTCAACTATTCTGCTTCTTTTTGCCTATATAGGATACCATATGAAATTTCGATTGTCAATCATTTTTTAAAAATATTTTTTTCAATTTTTAAAAAAATATCTTTACAAATCCAAAATTATTGTGTATAATGGGGAAGCATTTTGAAATTGGCCTGGTAGTTCAGTTGGTTAGAACGCTAGCCTGTCACGCTAGAGGTCGTGGGTTCGAGCCCCATCCAGGTCGCCAATTTTGCTGCTATAGCTCAGGTGGTAGAGTGCATCCTTGGTAAGGATGAGGTCACCAGTTCAAATCTGGTTAGCAGCTCCAAAAAGAAAGACGCGATGGAAATCGCGTCTTTCTTTTTGTGTTTGTGTCCGTAAGGACACAACATCGTTTTGCGGTGAAACCGCAAACATCATTTGACCGTTAGGTCAACATCATTCCGCATTAGCGGACACAAAACGATGTTGCCTTCGGCAAACAGTGTTGTACTTCGCACAAACGATGTGATGCTACGCATCAACGATGTTGCACTTTGTGCAAATGTATAGTATAATTTATGCTATAAAAGAGGTGATAGCAATGAAAGAGGATAAACTTTCAGATTTATCAATGCAATTATCAGTAGATGTTTTGAAACTAACAAAAGGATTAAAGGCAAAACACGAAACAGTTATTTCAAATCAAATTGGCAGAAGCGCAACAAGTGTTTGTGCTAATATTGCAGAAAGTAAATACGGACATAGCCGTGCAGATTTCATTGCTAAACTTGAAATTGCTCTAAAAGAAGCAAATGAAACAGGTAAGTGGCTTGAAATGCTTTTGAAAGCCGACTATATTGATGAAGCAACATATAAATCTATTGATAAAACTTGTTCGACTATTCGTATATTATTGATTGCTTCAATCAAAACAGCAAAGAGTCGCTTATAGTTTATTGATTTAAAGAAAAACGCATAGTAGAATACCACCCAGAAAACTGATTGCCGCCATCACCAATTTGCCTATATTCAATTTCGGCGCCTTTTTCAAATTGCGCTTTTTAACTTCGTAAGCATCCTTTCCAAGGGCTTCGAGGATCTCTGCTTCCTTATAAGTATAAATGGCGCTGCCAAGCGAGAAAATTGCGTAAAGGAAAAATACCGGCATCACAGTGAACATTGCAAGGGTTGTGCTTGGAATGAAATATGAAATATAAGCAAAAACCAGGATCCAGACAACCGCAATAATGGGAATAAACGTATCCAATTGTTCCTGCAGAGTCATTTTATAGTTCTTTTTAGCCATTTTATAAACCACCTTGAAAATAAAATTTTATCTATTATAACACACATTTTCAAATGTGTGAACGTTTTTAAAAGAAAAAGACCCCAAATAGGGGCCTTTTTCTCAGAGTTTCAGGTCTTCACTCCATCCTCTGGTCATTTTGACATCGTCATCCTGCGGAATCGTTACTTTTGCTTCTTCGGTTTTATAGTCCGGCTGAAGCATCGGCAACGTGCAATAATAAGGGACGATATCTTTCTTTTCTTTGGATTTCATAAAAACTTCCTCCGAAATTATCTTTTCCAATTGCGCCTGATTTAACCATATAAATTTTGAAAAAGAAGAACGAAGATAGAAAGTGAAGAGAACAAAAAAGATATTTTGCAGTTTTTGCATATGAATTTGAATTCTCACATTTTCAGTGAAGTATCGGCTGACGCCGATGTGAAGTTATGCCTAAGGCATAATGAAGTTTTGTGCTGGTGCACAAAGTGAAGTTAAGTGCGCCACCCACTTCCGCAGAAACTTCACT
>CAZIQE010000006.1:0-2914 GCA_964541385.1 uncultured Eubacteriales bacterium
CGAGTTGGCGGATAGCAGAAAATTTCATTCAAAACTCGGCTACACAAGCCGAGTTTTTACCTTTAAAAAGAACAATAAAAAAGGAAAAGTGACTACCTATTTTATCAAACATTAAAAATAGATAGTCACTTTATTATTCACTCATTTTCTGTGGTCGGTGCCTTTTTTGACAGTCTCAATTTGTTCTTTACAATAGAAAGAATATTGTGTATAATAAATAATAGATTTTTAGAGTATTCCTGATAAAGGAGTTTTGCGATATGAGTGATCAAAAGCGTAACGTCACCGGCTCTTATCCCGGCAATGGCGGATCCCGTCCGCCCCGGCGATCCGGAAATCCATACGGCTCTTATCCGGGCAGTAAAAAAACGCCGCCCGAGAAGGCTGAAAAGCCAACGCCGGAAGAAGGGCAACCGGCGGAGCCGATCAAAGAGGAGCCCCGTCAAAATGCGCCGGCTCCGGAAGAAGCGAAGCCGGAGCCCACGCCCCGGAAAAAGCGGCGGCTGGCGATGCTTTTCAGCAAGGAAACCTTGAATAAATACTGGAAAACGCTGGCATATTACGGCGGGATTCTGGTGGTCAGCATCCTGCTGGCGGTTTGGATCTGCGATATCGGCAACGAGGTTTTTGCCCTGATCCGCCCGGATAAAGAGTATACGGTTCAGATCGAAGAAAAGAGCTCCACCAAGGAGATCGCAAACGCCTTGAAGAAGGCGGGCGTGATCGATCATCCGGTGGTGTTCCGGCTTTATTGCAAGCTGAAAAAGGCGGATGGAAAGTTTCAGTTCGGGGAATATACCATCAATTGCCAAAAGGACTATAATCAGATCATTGCCGCATTAAAGCGAAGTGCCGCCAATAAAACGATGGTGAAATTCACCATTCAGCCCGGAGATACGCAGGAGGATCTGGTAACCACCCTTTGCGATTCCCTTGATTATCTGAAACGGGAAGATCTTGAAAAGGTGTTGCAGACCTATGATTTTTCCGATTTTGATTTTCTGAAGGATCTGCCGGAGCGAAATTACCGCCTGGAAGGGTATCTGCTGCCCGGCGAATATGAAACCTATAACGGGGAATCGGCTCTGGCGGTGGTTCGGAAGATTTTAACCCGGTTTCGGGAGCAGGTGCTCACCGAGGAAAATAAAAAACTCATCACCGCCTCCGGCTATTCTCTCGATGAGATCGTCACGCTTTCCTCCGTTTTGCAAAAAGAAGCGGATCAGAGCCTGCCGAAGGCCGCCGGTGTGCTTTTGAACCGGTTGAAGAACACTAAATTTCCGTATCTGCAATCTCAGGCAACGGTCGCCTATGTGTTGCCGGCGGGTAACGGCCCAGTAACGGCGGCGGATATCCGGGTGGAGGATCCTTATAATACCTATCGCAATCCCGGTCTGCCCAAGGGTGCGATCTGCAATCCCGGCTTGGAGGCGATCACTGCGGTATTAAAACCGGAGCAGAGCGAAAATTATTATTTCGTAACCGATTCCGAAGGGGCGATTTCCTTTTCCGCCACCGAGGCCGAGCATCTGAATCAGTTGAAGAAGGCCGGGGATGCGCCCCGGGGAACAGGAACGGTAGTGTGAGTATGGAATTACTGGCCCCTGCGGGGGATTTGGAGCGGCTGCGCTATGCGGTCTGGTATGGAGCCGATGCCGTCTACGGGGCGTACCGTTCCTTTGGTCTTCGTGCCGCCGGTGCCAATTTTGATGAGCGGGAGCTGGCGGATGCCATCGAATTCTGCCATCGAAACGGCGTGAAGTTTTATCTGACGGTGAATATTTACCCGTCCCAGAGGGATCTGGAGCAATTGCCCGCCTTTTTTGAGATGGTGCAGCAATTGAAGCCGGATGGATTGATCATTGCCGATCTGGGCGTGATGGCAATGGCGAAGCGTTATTGCCCCGAGATCGAAATTCATATCTCCACGCAAGCCAATGTGACCAACTATGAATCGGCGATGGTTCTCAGGGAGCTGGGTGCGAAACGGATCGTATTGGCACGGGAGATGGGCTTGGAGGAGATCCGGGCTTTGCGTGCAAAGCTGCCGGAGGACGTCGAGCTGGAGTGCTTTGCCCATGGGGCGATGTGTATCTCCTATTCCGGGCGGTGTCTGCTTTCGGCGGCAATGACGGGCAGGAGTGCCAACGAGGGTGCCTGCGCCCAGCCCTGCCGATGGAATTATACGATTCAAGAAGAAAAACGACCCGGCGCATATTTCCCCATCGAGGAGGATGAGCGGGGCACCTATATTATGAACTCCAAGGATCTTTGCCTGATGCCCTATCTGAAAGAGCTGGAGGAGGCGGGGGTCTGCTCCGTGAAAGTGGAGGGGCGGATGAAGAGCTTCTATTATGTGGCTTGCATCACCCGTGCTTATCGCAAGGCTCTGGATGATCTGGCGGCGGGAAAGCCCTTCGATACCCGCTTAATGGAGGAAGTGAAGGCGGTTTCCCATCGGGGGTATACCACCGGCTTTTTCTTCGGGCGGGAGCCCGGTGCCGCAGGGCTGAACCCCGAAAGCGGCGGCTATATCCGCACTACGGACGTGGTGGCGATTGAAAACGGCAAACCCGGCTGGGTCACGCAGAAGAATAAATTTAATCTGGGCGAAACCCTTTGGGTTCTGGCACCGGGGATGGAGCCCTTCTCCGTAACGGTAACGGAAATGGAAAACGAAGCGGGGGAGCCCATCGAAACCGCACCCCACGCAGAAATGGCAGTCAAGCTGCCCTTTGAACTGCCGCCCCACGCCATTTTAAGGCGGCAACACGAGAAAGGATGATCAAGAATGAGCAAAGTATTTATCCCGGCAGATTATAAGCCGGTTCTCTCCCTTTATGATACCCAGCGTGCCATCGGCATAACCAAACGGCTGTTTGAAGATATGCTCTGCGGCGCATTGAATCTGCGG
>CAZIQE010000007.1:0-6736 GCA_964541385.1 uncultured Eubacteriales bacterium
GAAGCGTTCATAATGGCGTCTATGGAGCCAAAGTGATCCGCCAAAGAGCGAGCCGCTTTTGCGCCGATATTGCGAATGCCCAAGGCGGCAATCACCCGATCCAAAGGTGCCTCTTTGGATCGCTCCAACGCCGCCAGCAGATTATCGGCGGATTTTTCGCCGAAGCCCTCCAATTGCACCAGCTCTTCACGGTTCAGCCGATACAGATCGTCTACCGTTCGGATCATATCCCGCTCCACCAGCTGATCGATAATGGCGGGGCCGAGACCCTCGATATCCATTGCGCCCTTGGAGGCAAAATGTTCAAAATGGCGGCGAATCTTGGCGGGGCACTCTTCATTGGTGCACCGCAAAGCGATCCCGCTTTCATCCGCCTCGATCTGCCCGCCGCAAACCGGGCAGACCTCCGGCATTTCATAGGGCTTTGCATCAGCCGGGCGTTTGGAAAGATCCACCCGAACCACTTCCGGAATGATCTCTCCCGCCTTTTGCACGATCACCGTGTCCCCCACCCGAATATCAAGCTCACGGATGAAATTGCGATTATGCAGAGTGGCACGGGAAACCGTTGTGCCCGCCAGGCGAACCGGCTCCAGCTCCGCATTCGGGGTCATCACGCCGGTGCGCCCCACCTGGATCGTGATCTCCTTCAAAAGCGTTGCCTTTTGCTCCGGCGGATATTTATAAGCCACCGCCCACCGGGGAACCTTCGTTGTTTCGCCCAGTTTTTCACGTAATGCGAAGGAGTCCACTTTTAAAACGGCTCCGTCGATATCAAATCCCAGTTCATCCCGCAGTTCATTAAAGCGTTCCACTTCCGCAAAGGCTTCTGTGATATCGGAAAACAGATGATAAAACGGGCTGACCTTAAAGCCCAGTTTTTTCAAGTAATTCAAACTTTCTGCGTGCCCGCCGGGCATCGTTCCGGAGGTTTTTTGAATATTGAAAACAAAAATATCCAAATTTCGTTTTGCCGCAATGCGGCTATCCAGCTGCCTGAGGGAGCCCGCCGCCGCATTACGGGGATTGGCAAAGGGCTTCTTCCCGGTTTCCAAGCATTCCCGATTCAGCCGCTCGAAGCTTTTCCAGGGCATAAAGACCTCGCCCCGAACCACAATATCCACCGGCTCGGTCAGGCGCATCGGGATACTGCCGACGGTTTTTAGATTGGCGGTAACGTCCTCGCCGATCCTGCCGTTGCCACGGGTTGCGCCGGAAACGAAAATACCGTTTTTATAGGTGAGCGCCACCGAAAGCCCGTCTATTTTCAATTCCACCGCATAGGAAGCATCCGGCTGAACCTTCCGAACCCGCTGATCAAATTCCAGAAGCTCTTCATAGGAAAAGGCATCCTGCAAACTCAATAGAGGGACTTCGTGTTCAAACGGCTTGAACCCTTCCGCCACTTCTCCCCCCACCCGTTGCGTGGGGGATACCGGCGATCTCAGCGCAGGAAAGAGATTTTCCAGATCGACCAATTTCCGCATCATCATATCGTATTCATAATCGGAAATCACCGGCGCATCTTCCACATAGTAATGATAGATATGTGCGTCCAGCTCCCGGGTTAAACGTTCTATTTCTTTTTTGGCGGCATCAATTGTCATAAACGCTCCTTCAATTTTCGTTCAAATTCTTCTGTATTATGATGAATTCTTTGATTTTCATTTATATATTCGAAAGGATATTTCATATTGATCACCCGTTCGATCCTGCCGTTTTTGCCGGAGATGATTTTGGAGGATGCTCCGGCACCGCAGGCGGCAATGGTATGAAGGTCTTCCATCATATAAAGATTATATTTGCCGATGGTATCCGGCTTGGCAAAGCCCACGTTCTCGCCGTTGGCAACCGTATTCTTTTGCCGATACATATAATAGGGCAAATAGCCGAGCTCCATCAGCCGGCGGTATGCCGCATCCAGCATCTTCTGAACACGGGCACATTCAGGATCAAAATAAGCGTCTGTTTCGTGGAATTTTGCCGATTTTTTGATGGAAAGAGTATGAATCGTGATATTATCGGCTCCGGCAGAGATCACGTCCTCCAGCGAGCTTGCAAAGGATCGTGCACTCTCCCCCGGCAGACCGGCGATCAGATCGGTATTGATGCTCTCAAAGCCGTAAGAGCGGGTCAGGGCAACGGCATCCAGATATTCTTTTCGGGTATGCTTGCGCCCGATCGCCGCCAAAACCGCATCATTCGTTGTTTGCGTATTGATGCAGACCCGGGTCACGCCGTATCTTTTCAACAAAGCCAATTTCTCGGGCGTGACCGTATCGGGTCGCCCCAACTCGAAGGTGAATTCCTCCAAAGGCTCATTTAATTCCCGCCGAATTTCCTCTAAAAGGTGTTCCGTCTGCTCCGGCGTTAAAATGCCGGGGGTGCCGCCCCCGATATATACGGATCGGATTTTCAGATGCAATTTACGCAAAACGGCGCACTTTTCCCGGATTTCCTCCGCAAGATATTCCAGATAGGGAGAAATCAGCTTATGAGTGCGTTCTGCCGCAACGCTGATAAAAGAGCAATAACTGCACCGGGAGGGGCAAAACGGAATGGAAACGTATAGGCTGGCTTCTTTGGAAGCATCCGTTTTAACGGTTTCCATCACCTTGCAGATTTGATGCAGAAGCGGGATTTTTTCCGGCTGCAGGCAGTATTCCTGCATCAGAAATTCCCGAATTTTTGCCGTTCCTTTTTCTTTCAGCAGCCGTTGATAGATGCCGGTGGGCTTGATTCCGGTTAGAATTCCCCAGGGCGGGGTGATCCCGGTGGCACGGTGAAGCACCTGATAAACGGTATATTTCACCGCCGCCAGCAGGGATTCTTTATTAAGGCTATCCGCCTTTTTTTCAGAGCGGTAGCATTTTCCCTTCCAATAGAAGGTTGCCCGGGCGATTTTTCCTTTCTCCCCGATCAGGCGGCTGGATAACCAATCGGCGCCCTTCGCCCGTTTCACGAATACCACCGACTCCCCCGGAAAAAACAAGAGGGACATTCCGGTTACGTCGTATTGAAATGTATGACCGACGATTCTGATCTCCATTTTAAATCCTACAATACAAATTATTCTCTCGTTCGTAAAATAACGAGGTTTCATCTCCGTGACCCGGATAGCAGATGCAATCCTCGGAAATCGTGAACAGCTCACGCCGAATGGAAGCAATTTCCGTTTCAGTATCCCCAAACGGCGGCAATTCCGCACCGATAGAATCGGCAAACAGCGTGTCGCCGGTGAAAAGTGCATTCCCGATCCGATAGCAAACGCTGCCGGGCGTATGACCGGGAGTGTGAAGAACCGAAATTTTAAAACCTGCCTCCGATAATTCTTTGTTCAAAGGAACGGGGGGCGTTTTCAGTTGAATTTCCTTTCCGAAGAGGCGTTTTGAAAGATTATATTCCGGACGCACCAAAAACGCCGCATCCAGAGAATGGATATAAACCGGGCAGGAAAAGAAAGCGGCTACCTCATCCACGGCAAGGATATGATCAACGTGCCCGTGGGTTAAAAGGATCGCATTCAGCTTTAAGCCCCTGCATTGGATTTCCCGAATGATCGTTTCTGCCGTTCCGCCGCAATCGATCAGGATCGCCTCATTGGTTTGCTCATTTACCGCCAGATAGAGATTATTATCCATCTGCCCCGATTTCAGCCGCACAACCTTCATCAGAGCGCCTCGCTATCGATCCAGATATTGATGGGACCATCGTGCAGGGCATCGATCTTCATATCTCCGCCGAAAACGCCGCCCCGGACACGCACGCCCATTTCCGCCAGCCGGTTCAATGCATATTGATAGAGCTTTTCCGCCTCTTCATAGTGCATACTTTCCGTAAAGGAAGGGCGGAACCCTTTCTTGACATTACCGTAGAGCGTGAAATTGGAAACGAAAAGCATTTCGCCATCCACGTCTGCAAGGGAGCAGTTCAGCTTGCCTTCCGCATCGTCCATCACCCGCAAGCCTGCCACTTTTTTCAGTGCCTTTTCAATGGACTCCCGGGTATCCTGCTCGGAAAAGCCGCAAAAAACGACCATTCCCTTGCCGATTTGAGAGATGATCTTTTCATCCACCTTAAGGGTGGCTTCTTTAACAACTGTGCAGATTGCTCTCATAAATGAACTCCTAACGATTTGGTCGACGCAGATCCAGAACATCGGGATCTTTTCGGATTTTATTGGCGATATACTGCAAATGATCCAGGCTCTTTACTTCAATATTGATGGTGATGACCGAAACGCCCACATCCTCTTCCCGGCTGGAAAGACTGCGGATATTCACCTTCATATCCGCAAGAATTCTGGTCAGGTTTGCCATCACCCCGATGGTATCGTTCACACGAATATCCAAGGTGGCACCGAAGCTGTTGCTTTCGCCAACGTCCCAGCTGGCTTTCAGCCAGCGATCCGCATCCCGCTCCATTCCCGCCTGCGCATTGGGGCAATCCAGCTTATGAATGGAAACGCCGTAGCCCTTGGTGATAAATCCGCAAATATAGTCGCCGGGCAACGGATTGCAGCATTTTGCAAATTTGATGAGGCAGTTATCGATCCCTTCCACCACCACCCCGCCTGCGCTGGCTTTGGGCTTGGCAATGGTGACGATCTTCGGGGGTTGATTTTCTTTTGCCATCTGATCGCAATATGCCCGGATCCGATGGATCGCCTTCAGGGTGGTTAAACCGCCGTAGCCGATCGCCGCCAGCATATCGTCGATGCTGTTGAAATGCAGTTGACCTGCAACCGCCTCCAGCACCTCATCCCGATTTTCTTTCGTCAGGCGGATGCCGTCACGCCGGAGGGCTTTTTCCAAGTCCTCCGTTCCCTGCGTGATGTTTTCCTCCCGGCGTTCATTTTTGATCCAATGGCGGATCTTATTCTTCGCCTCGCTGGTTTTCACGATTTTCAGCCAATCCCGGGAGGGACCGTGGTTGGCGGCTGAGGTTGTTAACACTTCAATGATCTCGCCGTTTCTGGGGGTATAATCCAATCCGACGATCTTTCCGTTGACCTTTGCGCCCACCATCCGGTTTCCAACCGCACTATGAATGGCATACGCAAAGTCGATCACGGTGGAGCCGGCGGGAAGGTTGATCACATCGCCCTTCGGCGTGAAAACAAAAACTTCATCGTCGAAAAGATCGATCTTCAACGCTTTGATGAAATCCTCGGTGTCCGAAACGTCGTCCTGGCTTTCAAGAAGGGTTCTGACCCATTTTAATTTATCGTCCAAGGTGGCACGGTTTTCATTCACGCCGCTTTTATATTTCCAATGAGCGGCAATGCCGTATTCGGCGGTGTTATGCATTTCCCACGTTCTGATCTGAACCTCAAAGGGGATCCCCTCTTTTCCGATCACCGTTGTGTGCAAAGACTGATACATATTCGGCTTCGGCGTGGAAATATAATCCTTAAAACGACCCGGGATCGGATGATAGAGATCATGGATGATCCCCAAAAGATAATAGCAATCGTTTACCGTGTTCACGATCAGCCGGAAGGCATAAATATCATACAGCTCTTCAAAGTTTTTATTCTGCGTGAAAAGCTTGCGGTAAATACTGAAAATATGCTTCACCCGATAGGTGATGGAAAACTCAATATCGTATTCCTTCAGCTTCTCGCAGATATTGGCACGGGTTCTTTCAACGAATTCATGACCGCTGGCTTCCAGCTTTTCCAGGCGGTCTTTAATCATTTTGCAGCCGTCGGGATCCAGATAAGTGACCGAAATATCCTCCAGCTCCTGCTTCACCTTCTGCATCCCCAGGCGGTGCGCCAGCGGCGCATAAATCTCCAGGGTTTCCCTTGCCGTTTTCAACTGCTTTTCACGGGGGCGGGCATCCAACGTGCGCACATTATGCAAGCGATCTGCCAATTTGATCAGAATGACCCGAATATCCTTTGCCATCGCCAAAAACATCTTGCGCAGGTATTCCACCTGGGCTTCTTCCTTACTGGTATAGGGGATCTGACCCAACTTCGTTACGCCATCCACCAGGTTTGCACATTCGAGCCCGAATTCCTTTTTCACCGCATCGAAGGTGAGATCGGTATCTTCAATGGTATCGTGGAGCAGAGCCGCCACGATGGAATCCGTATCCAGCCCGAATTCATAAACCAGCTTTGCCACGTGGAGCGGATGGCAGACGTAAGGCTCTCCGGAAGAACGTTTTTGCCCTTTATGGCACTCCTTGGAGCGTTCATAGGCACGGGTGATCTTTTCCACGTCGAAATGGCGTTCATCCTCATTCAATTGTTTCATTAAAGAATCAAACAGTTTATCTTCCAGATTCACTTAAGATTCACCTGCCTTTTGCTCAATGACCTTCAAGATTTCGGAATCGTTCAGATTCACCCGCTTTTCGGAATGAATCTTCAGCTTCGAATAATAAGGACTGCCTTTATCGTTAGTATATTCCAAAGTCCCCAATTCCTTCAATATTTCCAGCGAATGATAAATAGCGCCGGGCAGGATCGTAAACCTTTGATCCGCCTCAATATGGGAAGGCAGCGCATTCAGATCGAACGCCGATACGCCTTGGCACAATTGGCGTTTTAAGAAGCGGTAAACCGCCCCCGCCTGCTCCCGGCTCGGAATATCCTGCCGGAGAACCTCTCCCGCCTTCAGCCGCTCCAGAGCGGATTGAACGATTTGCGTTTCATTTTCGTTGAAATGCACATCCTTCACCAGGAGCTGAACGCTTTGGCGGTTATTATAGGTATTGATATCCA
>CAZIQE010000008.1:0-4913 GCA_964541385.1 uncultured Eubacteriales bacterium
CCCTCCTGCCACGCTTTTGCGGAAGACGTTGTTGTCGGGCGGGCGAAAATGTCCGATTGCCTGATCAATCTGAAAAATCAACTTGAGGATATTATTGGAAAATGAAGATAAAAGATTTAGCCGAAATTTGTGCATTTGAACATTTGAATGACGTCGCCGGCTCCCGGGACGTGGAAGGTGCCTATTGCTGCGACCTTCTATCCTGGGTGATCGGTCGGGCAGGGGAGAAGGATGCGTTAATAACCGTTATGACCAATCAGAACGTGGTTGCAGTAGCGGTGATGGCGGATCTTCCGTGCATCATTTTGAGCGAGGGGGTTCGCCCGGAGCCTCTAATCGTAAGTAAAGCAACGGAAAATGATATTGCGGTTCTCTCCTCTCCGCACACAACTTATGAAACGGCCGTTAAGGTTTATCAGGCTTTGCAGGGTGCGTAAAAATGACGATCCGTTATGATTTACATATCCATTCGGCATTGTCCCCTTGCGGGGATCCCGATATGACGCCGAATAATATTGTGAATATGGCTTTGGTTTGCGGGCTGGATATGATTGCCGTTTCCGATCATAACACCGTTGGAAACGTGGCGGCGGTGATGGAGGCAGGTGCGCAGGCGGGCATTACGGTCGTGCCTGCGATGGAATTGGAAACGGCTGAAGAAATTCATATTCTTTGCCTCTTTCCAACCGTTGAGCAGGCTGAAAAATTCGATAAGGAAATTGTACGCCCGGCTCTGCCCGATCTGAAAAACGATGTTGAAATTTTCGGTCATCAGCATTTAATGGATGCAGAAGATCATATCATAGGAGAAGATACACGGTATTTATTGAATGCAACCGAAATATCGATCGATGATCTTCCGACCCTGATCGCCTCCTTTGGCGGGGTTGCCGTTCCTGCGCATATTGATAAGCCAACCAAAAGCTTAGTCGGAAACTTTGGGATGGTGGGGGATTATATGGGATTTAAAAGCTTTGAGCTCTCCCGCAATCTTCAAGAAGGGTTTATAGCGGCGACTCCAGGCCTTGGCAGTCGAGAATATCGCTATATTCACGATTCCGACGCCCACTATCTGCAAGATATCGGCGAGCACTCCGGCGATAATTTGTTGGATTTGACGAAAAATTCTGCTGAAGACCTTATAAATTTCCTTGCCTTTAGAGAAAATGTAAAAATTTAATTTTTTTTAAAAAAATATAGCAATTATTCGATTATTATGTTAGAATTGATATGTTTGATTTAATACTTGCCAAAGTATTCAAATATAAGGAGGATTAAAAATGAGCAACAAAAACCCTGTTCCTTTTTCCGGAACAAAAGAGCAAGAAGAGCAGCTGTTGGCAGTCATTGCCAAGCATAAGGATCAAGACGGTCCTTTGATGCCCGTTCTTCAGGAGGCTCAGGAGATTTACGGCTATTTACCGATCGAAGTTCAAAAGATCATTTCCGAAGGGCTTGATATTCCTTTGGAGCATATCTACGGCGTTGTTACCTTCTATGCCCAGTTCTCGCTGGCTCCCAAGGGAAGATATAAGATCGCCGTTTGCCTGGGCACCGCCTGCTACGTTAAGGGCTCCGGCGACGTTCTGAATAAAATTAAAGAGATTCTCGGAATCGACGTTGGCGAATGTACGCCCGACGGCAAGTTTTCTCTGGAAGCGACCCGCTGCATCGGTGCTTGCGGTCTGGCTCCCGTTTTAATGGTCAACGATGAGGTATACGGCCGTTTGGTTGTCGGTGATGTTGCTGATATTTTGAAAAAATATATGGATATGGACTAAGTCCATGAAGGAATTATCGCTCAATATATTAGACATAACGAATAATTCTATCAAAGCAAAAGCCGATAAGATTGAGATCAGCGTAACCGAGAGTCTTATCAAGAATGAGATTAAAATCTCCATTCGGGATAACGGCTGCGGGATGGATGAAGCGTTTCTCGCTAAAGTAACGGATCCGTTTGTTACCACCCGAACCACCCGGAAGGTGGGGCTTGGGATCCCGCTTTTTAAGCAAGGCGCCGAGGATGCGGGCGGAAGCTTCCGAATCCGATCAACGGTGGGGGTCGGAACGGAAATCACCGCAACCTACCGATTAGATCATCTGGATCGCCCGCCGATCGGGGATATCAGCAGTACGATCATCAGTTTGATTCAGGCGAACGATCAGATCCGGTTTATTTATACCCATCAAACGGATCAGGGCAGGTTTGTTCTGGATACCGATGATCTCCATGCGCAGCTCGGGGAGATCCCGCTCTCTTCTCCGGAAATTCTGATCTGGATCGGCGACTACGTCAATGAGAACTTAAACGAAATACAAGGAGGAAAAATCTAAATGAAATCGTTAGCAGAATTGCAGGCAATCAAAGAAAGGATGCAGAATAAAGTGAATCTGCGCAGCAACGACGGCGAAGCAGTTACCCGTGTTGTTGTCGGGATGGCTACTTGCGGTATTGCCGCCGGTGCCCGCCCTGTTTTGAACGCCTTTTTGAAAGAAATTGAAGACCGTCGCCTGCAGAACGTTCTTTGCACCCAAACCGGATGCATCGGTATCTGCCAGTATGAGCCGGTGGTGGAAATCACCACGCCCGACGGTGTTAAAACCACTTACGTTAAAATGACCGAGGATAAGGTTGCCAAGGTTGTTACTGAACACATTGTGAATAATAAAATTGTTCAGGAATATACCATCGGCGCTTATCAGAAATAAGGAGGAACGTAAACAATGATTAGAAACCATATTTTGATTTGCGGCGGTACCGGTTGTACCTCCTCCGGTTCCAAGAGCGTTATGGAAACTCTGAATGCCGAATTGGAAAAGAATAATCTTCAGGATGAAGTAAAGGTGGTTATGACCGGTTGCTTCGGTCTTTGCGCCTTGGGTCCCATTATGATCGTTTATCCCGAAGGCTCCTTCTATAGCCGTGTTACACCCGAAATGATCCCCGAGATCGTATCAGAGCATATTATCAAGGGTCGTATCGTTAAAAAGTATCTTTATGCGGATGCTGTTGCCGAAAATGATACCGCCGCTTCTTTGAACGACACTAATTTCTATAAGAAGCAAAAACGTGTTGCTCTGCGGAACTGCGGTGTGATCAATCCCGAATTGATCGATGAATATATTGCTTACGACGGTTATCAGGCATTGGGTAAATGCTTAACCGAAATGACGCCTGCCGATGTTATTCAGGTGATCAAGGATTCCGGCTTGCGGGGTCGTGGCGGTGCTGGCTTCCCCACAGGTTTGAAATGGGATCTGGCCGCCCGCACGAAGGCTGATGTAAAATACGTATGCTGTAATGCAGACGAAGGGGATCCGGGTGCCTTTATGGATCGTTCCATTCTGGAAGGCGATCCGCATGCAGTGATCGAGGCTATGGCGATTGCCGCTTATGCAGTCGGCGCTTGCAAAGGCTTCGTGTATATCCGTGCTGAATATCCCATCGCCGTGCACCGTTTGCAGGTTGCGATCGGGCAGGCTCGTGAATACGGCTTGCTGGGCAATAACATTTTCGGCACCGATTTCAATTTTGATATGGAAATTCGTTTGGGCGCCGGTGCTTTCGTATGCGGCGAAGAAACCGCTTTGATGACTTCTATTGAAGGCAACCGCGGTGAACCCCGCCCCCGTCCTCCTTATCCCTCTGAAAAGGGTATTTTCGGAATCCCCACGATGAATAATAACGTGGAAACCTACGCCAATGTTCCTCAGATCATTCTGAAGGGCGGCGATTGGTTTGCTTCGATGGGTACGGAAACCTCCAAGGGCACCAAGGTATTCGCTCTGGGCGGTAAGATCGTGAATACCGGTCTGGTTGAGATCCCCATGGGCACCACCTTGCGTGAAGTTATCGAAGATATCGGCGGCGGTATTCCCAACGGGAAGAAATTTAAGGCCGCTCAGACCGGCGGTCCCTCCGGCGGTTGTATCCCTGCTTCCTTGATCGATACACCGATCGATTTTGATAACCTGAAAGCAATCGGTTCTATGATGGGCTCCGGCGGTTTGATCGTTATGGACGAAGATAACTGTATGGTAGATATTGCCAAATTCTTCCTGGAGTTTACCGTTGATGAATCCTGCGGTAAGTGTACTCCCTGCCGGATCGGTACCAAGAGAATGCTGGAATACTTAAATAAGATCACCTCCGGAAAAGCAACGATGCAGGATCTCGACGATCTGGAAGAGCTCTGTAATTACATCAAAAACAACTCTCTCTGTGCCCTCGGACAATCTGCTCCGAACCCGATCCTTTCCACTCTGCGGTATTTCAGAGATGAATATGAAGCGCATATTCTTGAAAAACGGTGTCCTGCCGGCGTTTGTAAAGATCTGATGCACTATGAGATCACCGATGCTTGTAAGGGCTGCACCCTTTGCGCACGGAACTGCCCTGTGGGTGCGATTGAAGGTACGGTTAAGAATAAGCATACCATCGATCAGAGCAAGTGTATCAAGTGCGGCGTTTGCCAAAGCAAATGTAAGTTTAAAGCAATTGTCAGAAAGTAAAGGAGAGCAAGATTATGCAAATGATTAATTTAACCATCGATGGCACTCCGGTTAGCGTACCCGCCGGTACTTCCGTTCTGGAGGCCGCCAGAAAAATCAATATTGATATTCCCACTCTGTGCTTTCTGAAAGAGATCAATGCGATCGGTGCTTGCCGTATCTGCGTTGTGGAAAACAGAGTTAAAGGGGTCGGCCGTTTAGCCGCCGCCTGTGTATTCCCGGTTTCCGAAGGAATGGAAATTTATACCCATAGTCCCATGGTTATGAAGGCGAGAAAGCAAACCCTGGAGCTGATCCTTTCCAATCATGATAAGAAGTGTTTGTCCTGCACACGCTCCGGCGATTGTGAGCTGCAGCGTCTTTGCAATGAATACGGCGTTGACAAGGAAGATTCCTTT
>CAZIQE010000009.1:0-4498 GCA_964541385.1 uncultured Eubacteriales bacterium
AAATCCTTTCCCCATTACGTGCGGTGGCTTTTATTTGCCGCCAAGTGCCTGATGGAGGATCGATTCATAAAAAAGGAGAAACAATATGTCACTTATCGTAAAGATTGGTAAAAAGGGCAAAAAGATGCTGAAGGGGATCATTGATCCGCCTGCCAAGCATTACGTGCGGTATACCCGCCGCCTTGAAAGAATCAAAACCAACGAGCGGGTCTGCGCCATGACCTTTGACGACGGCCCGATGAACCTTCCCTGCTCGCCCGATCTTTTTGAGGGCAAATGCCTGACCGACGTTTTACTGGACACCTTAGAAAAATACGGTGCCCACGGCACCTTCGACGTGATCGGCGATACAAAGCAAAACTATCCCGATGAAGCGGGAGCCTTGGGCTCTGCCGCCTGGGGCGGGATCCGCTACGATCATTATCCCGATATCAACGCCGATGAAAACGGCGGCGCATTGCGGCAGGAACGCCTCATCCGCCGGATGATCGACGGCGGCCATCAGATCACCAACCATTGCTACCGGCATATCATTTTCGGCAAAAAGCCTTTTGTTTACGGCAAACGCATCTTTCTCGGAAACTATCGGGATGCCTATGAGGATATTAACGCATTGCATCGGCTGATGAAGGAAAAATACGGCTATGAAATGATCATGTCCCGCCCGGCGCATTACGTGGATAAGATCGACCGCTGTTTCACCTCCTATGATGTTTACGACCAGATGGGATATTCTTATATGGCCGCTTCCTTCGACGGTGCCGGTTGGCTTCCCTCCACCCTGCCCGCATCCGCCGCCTTTGATGCGGAGGTTCGTGCGATGGTACACCCTATGGAAAAAGCACTCGCGAACGATCCCGATTTTTTCTGCGGGCAGATCATTTTCCAGAAAGACGGCTATAATATGGCGAAACGCACCCCCGTTGCCGTTGGGCTGGATCGGCAACTGAAGCTCTTGAAGGAATACGGCTATCGGGTGGTTACCGTTGAAGAGCTTTTGACCTACTCCCCCTTTCAGGATCTGGGCAGAGAGGATGCGCTATTTGAAAAGGCCTGCGCTTTGATCAAAAATTATGCCATCGCCTTTTCCGATAATACCCTTCGCCCCGATACGCCGATGAACTGGGGCGAACTGGCAATGCTCCTTGCACCCAAAAAAATCGCCGTGGACGAGAGGCGGGAGCGGATGCTCAAAAACGGCAAACCGTTGCATCCTTATGCAACGGCATTGGAATATTGCAAAAAAGAAAATCTCATCCCCCGCAGCGCAGCGTGGAAACAAAATGTTTCCTCCCTGCCGGAAGAATTCTTCAATCCCACCGCCGATTTCTCCCGCCGCAGTATTCTGACGGCTTTTAAAGGTGATACACACCTAAAGGTGTGATGATATGCAGCCTTGCGGCTGATGATATACCATTGCTAACGCAATGGATAAAAAAACCGTTCCGAAGGAAATCCTTCGGAACGGTTTTTTGGAGCGGGTGACGAGGCTCGAACTCGCTACCTCAACCTTGGCAAGGTTGCGCTCTACCAGATGAGCTACACCCGCATTTCTGCGACGAATAATAGTATATACCATTCATTTTGAAAAGTCAACCCTTTTTTAAAATAAATTTAGCGGAGCAGATAAAATTCTGCTCCGCTTTTTAATTTATTTTCGTTCCAGTTTTTGAACGGGGATGATCTCGCCTTGCGACTCCGTCTTCACCTGGAAGATCACGGCATCGCCCACGTTCAGGATCGCCGCCCGCTCATCCGTTGCCACGCTGAGAGAATAAACCTGGGGGTTCCCCTCCAGCGTATAATAATAGCAGCTGTTTCCGTTCACAACGGCGGAACGCACCGTTGCGATCACGCCCTCCACGGGAGCGAGCGTGCTGACCTCGGGCTTCTCTTCGGTGATCCCGGCGGAATTCAATCGCTGGAGATAGTTCCGCTCACATTCCTCCACGGTGTTGGCGGCAACCACCACCTGATATTGCTTCACGTTCACCATCGCATACATTTTCACCAATTCGCTGGCATCCTTCAATGCGATGAAATAGGTGGGCTCACCCGCCACGTTTAAAAGCAGGGGGAAGGTGGCGTTATAGCGCATTTCCTGCACCTGCCCTTCGGCGGAACGCATTGCGGAAAATTCTTCGGCACCGGGCACGGCATAGAAGGTGGTTTCCTTGGTGCGCTGATTGCAGAGAATAAAGCCCACGTTGGATTCATCCGCCGCCACGCTGGTGACCCCGGTATACATATAAACATCGTCGCCCAAAGCCATATAGTTATAGCCATCGGTGGTGACCCGGCAATCCTTTTGCGCCAGAATGGAGTTCCAGAAGCCGTTCACCAGCGTGCCGTAATAATCATATTGCTCAATGATCAGCTCCGCATTATAGACTCGATCCACCCAGCTGGGGATCTTTTCCACTTCATAATAGGTGCTTTCACCGTTGATGGCGTTCACCAAAACCGCCCCTTCGATATCCCTGCCGCTATAAAGACCGATGCGGTATTTATAAGTGGGGCAGATCCAATAGGGGATGCCTTCTTCGTTCACCTCAAAGGTTTGATCGGCAAACATCTTGGTGGGATATTGGAACCGCAGATGCCGCAAAAGATTGCGCCCGAAATGCTCGGCGGTGGAATACTTCATTCCCTCGGGGAGCCGAACAAGATCCACCTCCTGCGTTACCATATCGATCATCAGATAGCCGGGGATGCCTTCTTTTACGTTGGAGACCCACTTGAAAATATCCGCATAAGCGAGAGGCGTTACCCGCACCGGCTTGCCCTGATAATTGATCTGAGTATAGTTATCCATCACCGAGAACTGGCTCACCATATCGGAAAGCTCGCCCATCTTCCGATCCCCTAATTTAGAGGCGGAATCCCGATCCAGCCGGGGGATGGCATCATAGGAAATAGAGGCAACGTCCTTTGTAAAATCCCCTTCGCTGACCGTCAGCAGCTTCCGATAGCGGGACGCATTAAAGATCTGCGCTCCCACCAATCCGCCGATGATCGCCACCACGATGCAAAGCCCGATGATGATCGCCAAAACCTTGATGGTGCCGAATTTCAGAAGTTTCTGTTTCCATTGCGGATTTTTAATGTCTACCTCCGTGACCTTTACCTTCAGACCTGCCAACAGCCAACAAATGCCGTAGACCACGCAAAGGAGCGAAATAAAGAAGAGAAGACCCGTATTATGAATATTCAATGCGGGCAATGCCACATAATAATATCCGGCGCCTACTAAAATTGTTACAATAATTGCAAAAAGATGTTTTTTCATAACTTTAACCCTCAATCCATTCTACATTTTCAACAGCCCTTTTAACCAGACCGTCTATATCTAATTTTGCCTCTTCAAGCTCTATATCATACCGCCGGGGCTTGGTTTTGGGATGCTTCGGTGTGAAGACGGTGCAGCAATCCTCATACGGCTCAATGGACGTTTCAAAGGTGCCGATCCTTCGGCTGATCTGCACGATCTCCTCCTTATCCATTCCGATCAGGGGGCGGAGCACCAACGCATCCGTTACACCGTCGGTGAGCCGCAGAGCATCCATCGTCTGGCTTGCCACCTGACCCAGGCTTTCCCCGGTGATCAGGGCACCGCTCCGGGTTTTTGCCGCCAACTGATACGCCACCCGCATCATAAACCGCCGCATAATCACCGTGAAATATTCCTCGGCGCAATGATCCCGAATGGCTTCCTGCACCTCGGTGAAATGCACCACCAAAACCTTCATTCCCGGGCAATAGTTCCTTAAGATCTCCGCCAGGGTTAAAACCTTCTGCTTGGCTCGCTCCCCGGTATAGGGCGGGCTGAAAAAGTGGATCGCCGTGAGCTTCACGCCACGCTTGGCGATCATATAGCCGGCAACGGGGCTATCGATCCCGCCGGAAAGCAGAAGGCAGGCTCGACCGTTGGAGCCATAGGGCATCCCCCCGGCACCCGGCTCCCGCACGGCGTGGATATAGGCACCGAAATCCCGCACCTCCACCGTTACCGTGACCTCCGGATGATGCACGTCCACCTGCAAGCCGGGATAGCGGCTTAAAATCACCTCGCCGATCTCCCGGCTGATCTCGGGAGATTTCAAAGGGAACCGCTTATCGCTCCGCTTGGCCTCCACCTTGAAGGTTTTCGCTTCCGCCAAATCTTCCCTGAGGCACTCCCCGGCGAGAGCGGAGATCGCCTCCATACTCTTCTCGCAGCAATAGGCACGGCAGACGGCGGCAAAGCCGAACACCCGCTTGACCTTTAGATAAACCTCATCCATATCGGCACCGTCCAATGCCCGGATATAGACGGTGGATTGCGCCATTTGAAGATCGAATTCGCCCAGATCCTTTAAGGACGCCTTCAAATTTTTCATCAGGATCTGATCAAACTGATGGCGGTTCAACCCCTTTAAAACGATCTCGCCGCATTTTGCCAAAATCATCTGTTCCATTTTTAGTTGACTTTATACCTTCTTTGAATTTTTGCCGGCAC
>CAZIQE010000010.1:0-2127 GCA_964541385.1 uncultured Eubacteriales bacterium
GCTTCCGAGAAGTACGATCCCCATTCCAACTATCGCAAATACGGTAAATATCGCTATTACAGGTATTCCAACTATACCTCTTCCCATTTCGAGAAAAAATAAGCCAAAGGGTATTCAGTATTATGATTGATATTCATTCGCACATCCTGCCGGGCATAGATGACGGGGCAAAAGACATGGAAGATGCCATTGCACTGTTACAACTGCAAAAATGGCAGGGTGCTGACAAAATCGTTGCTACACCGCATTTTTCCATTGAACACACAGATATTGCCGGTTTTTGCAAGGCACGCGACAACAGTTATGCTCAGCTCAAAGATGCATTGCGCTCTGTTGATCCCGAAAGCATCCCGGAGATTTATCTCGGCAGTGAGGTCATGCTGACAGAAGGTCTTAGCCGGGAAAAAGGCCTTAACCGTCTGTGTATGCCCGACGGCAAGCACTTGCTGATCGAGCTGCCGGAGTATTCCTGGGGCGACTGGATTTATACCGAGTTGTTTCGAATCAGTGCACTGCATCTTGTCATCCCTACCATCGCTCACATTGAACGGTATCTCATGACCCATAGAGATGCAAACGTTCAACGCCTGATCGATTTGAATTTTCCGCTGCAATTTAACGTGGACGTTTTTGAGGATAAAAAACTGCTCAAAAAATTCATGAAGTATTACAACGCTGTGCCGGAAAACTTCTGCTATCTCGCTTCAGACTGC
This sequence comes from uncultured Eubacteriales bacterium, assembly GCA_964541385.1. Classification (GTDB taxonomy): domain Bacteria; phylum Bacillota; class Clostridia; order Oscillospirales; family QAKW01; genus QAKW01. Next base: position 714 of record CAZIQE010000010.1, read on the forward strand.
CACTCCGCAGCCAAGCGGCCGCCTGAGTTTGACAAGTATCAAAAGAAGATGTGCAAAAAGCTCGGTCAAGATCAACTCGATTACATTGAACGCTGTTCAGAGCAGCTTTTGGCTGCAAAAGAAAGTTAAAAAGAGTTCTCTAAAACAGAACTCTTTTTTTATTGCATCGGCGGGCGTTCTCCTATCAATTCTCGGTTGATTTTGCCGTAAGAATGTGGTACAATAATTTTGTATGAAAATGGAAAAGTATATACTTTTATCGCAAAGGAGAATGTGCTATGGTTTATGGGGCGGTACTGGCCGGCGGGAAAGGCACCCGTATGCAGAATTCGGATATCCCCAAACAGTTTTTGGATTTGGACGGAAAGGCCATTATTATTCATACCGTTGAAAAAATGCTCATCAACCCCAGGGTGGACAAGGTGTACATCGGAATCAATCCCGACTGGGTGGAATACTGCGAAGATTTGGTAAAAAAAGAAATCGGCGATAATCAAAAAATCGTTATTACTGCCGGCGGCAGTGATCGCAACGGCACACTCAAAAACATTTTGGATGATATTGACCGCAGATTCGGTATTCATGACGACGATATTATTGTGACGCACGACGCCGTTCGCCCGTTTTTGACGCAGCGCATTATTGACCAAAACATCGACGCTGCCATTCAATACGGTGCGGTTGACACCGTCATCCCCGCCACCGATACCATTGTGTCCAGCGAAGACGGGCAAGTCATTGCCGGCGTCCCCGAACGCAGCAAGCTCTATCAAGGTCAAACGCCGCAATCCTTCAACATTCGCTTGCTCCTGGACTGCATGAATCAGTTGACCGAAGAGGAAAAAACGGTGCTGACCGATGCGTGCAAAATCTGCGTTTTGAAAAACAAACCGGTTTATCTTGTGCAAGGTGAAGTGCTGAACTTCAAAATTACAAACATCGGCGATTATCAAATGGCGCGCGCCATGATGGCCATTCAATAAAAGGAGTAACACTCTTTGATTAACTACGTTTATCAACTGATTTCACCGCATACCATCACGAAAAAATATCGCAGTCTGTCGTTTGGCGATCAGGTGATCGTGCGGCCGGAATACATGTCTATCTGCCATGCCGATCAGCGCTATTTTACCGGCAACCGTGACGCTTCGGTGCTGAAGGAAAAACTGCCCATGGCACTGATCCACGAAGCCATGGGACAAGTGGTTTACGATCCGTCCAACCGTTTTCACATCGGGGAAAAGGTGGTCATGATCCCCAACGTCCCGGGCAACCCCCTGGACGGCGTTTATCCCAACTATTTGCGCGACTCTAAATTCCGTTCCAGCGGCTTTGACGGGTTTATGTCGGAGCTGGTGGCGTTAGACGCCGACCGCGTTGTATCATGCGAAGGCATTGACCCCGTGCTGGCCTC
>CAZIQE010000011.1:0-1795 GCA_964541385.1 uncultured Eubacteriales bacterium
CGACCGTGGCGACAGGATCTGCCTTTTGTCGGCTTTATTTTTTCGGTTTTGCGGCATATTAATTGTAATTCTACGTATAATTCTCATTTTTTCCTAATTTTTAATTGAATTCTTCATTTAGGTATGTTATACTGGTTTTTATGAACAAATTGTTAAAAGGAGGGGAAATGGGTGAAACTGGTTGTTGTTTTCTCGGATCAAGCAGAGGCCGAAACCGTTGCCAAATCATTTCACGCCTGCGGCTGCGAAATTGCAGCCATCGCTTCTCAGGGAACGGACGCCCTCTCGCTTTGCTGTGATCTACAGCCGGATTGCCTGATTACAGAGCCCTTTCTCCCCTATCTGAACTGTGATGAAATTGCCGGGATTCTGGAGCAAAAATGCGCTTTCCCTTTAGTGAAGGTGGTTTTGAGCCCGGAAAAGAACGATCTGATGGCCGGCAGATTTATGGTTGCCGGCGGCGATATTTTCCTGCGCACGCCCTTCGACGTGAGTTACACGGTTCGCCGGATCGAGTCCTTTCTGGGAAACCGGCGCAGCACCATATCGACCCCCACGCCCGCCCAAACCTTATCCTATCTGACCGGAGTTCTCTTAGAACGAATGAAGATGCCCGCTTCGCTGCAGGGCTACCGCTATCTGGAGGATGCTATCTGCCTGATTGCGGAGGATGAAACCATGCTGCAGCAATTGGTTTCGAAGCTTTATCCAACCATTGCCGATCTGCGAAGCACTACGCCGGGCGGAGTGGAGCGTTGCATCCGCAACGCCATCAGCCTGACCTTCGAGCGAGGCGATGCCGATTATCTCTATCCCCGGTTCGGTCACGCTGTGAAGCCCTCTACCGGTCGCCCCACCAACGGTGAATTTATTGCCATTCTGGCAGAATTAGTAAGGAACGAATTACGATCATAAATTTGAGACTCTCAAAAAAGGCACCGACCGCAGAAAATGAGTGAATAATAAAGTGACTATCTATTTTTAATGTTTGATAAAATAGGTAGTCACTTCGCTTTTTTTATTGTTCTTTTTAAAGGTAAAAACTCGGCAGCAGCCGAGTTTTGAATGAAATTTTCTGCTATCCGCCAACTCGCCCTCTCGTAGTACCTATGTACAACTTCGGGACGAGTTGACGAATTCGGCACTCTTTTTTGAGAGTCTCCTGGCGTGTCAAAAGCAAAGTTTTTTGACAGTCTGAACGAAATAGTCAAAAATTGGTTGGCCGTTTTCCATCCGTTCCGGATGGAACTGTACGCCCACCACCGGCAGGTAGTCGTGGACAATGGCCTCGATCACGCCGTCGTTGGAAAACGCCACCGGCGTTAGGCTTCGCCCCATATGGTCAATCGCCTGATGGTGGTTGCTATTGGAAATAAACCGCCTGCCGTAAAGCTCCTGCATCAGATCCGTTGCCTTCACCTCGTGGAAAAGATCCCCTTCGCCGCTTTGGTGATTTTCCGCCTGGTTCAGATGCTGAATCAGCGTGCCGCCGAATGCCACGTTCAGAATCTGAATGCCCCGGCAGATGCCCAAAATGGGCTTATGCGCCAGCACGAAGGCGTGAATACACGCCAAGTCCAGGTTATCCCGTTCCTCCGAGATCGTTTTGCAAGCCTCGTTCGTTTGCCCATAAAGAACCGGATTCACATCCCCGCCGCCGCAGAGCAGCAATCCGCCGTAGGCGGCAAAATCCATTCCCGCCTCTGCAACCGCCGCCTCGGCTCCGGCTCTCTTCAAAGCCTCGATATAATTTGTAGGCTCCGATTCTCCGCGCGTGATCAAAATCTTCTTCATA
>CAZIQE010000012.1:0-13283 GCA_964541385.1 uncultured Eubacteriales bacterium
TAAGATGCTCAAGGGGCGGTGGCCGGCTTCCCGGTTGGCGTTTTCCATCCGCTCGTAAAACTCCGGATCATCGAAGGAGCCCAGATCCAGCTCCTTTGATTTTTCCATGATCCGCAGCTTCACCTGTTTCACCACTTTTTCACCGGCGATCCGGCTGACGGCAAGGTTAATATTATTTACTATCTGTAATAAAAGTCGGTAAATAAACTGAAAGATCAATAAATAGAAGATGGTGGAGGTCCAGAAGTTTTCGATGGAGAGACCCCCCAACTTGATGATCCCCTGCAATTCATTCAGGATCTGCCGGGAGATCAACGCCCCCGCCACCGGCGCAAGACCTTTGAAAAGGGCGATAAACGTCAGCAGGAAGAGGATCCAATGGCCGGTATCCCAGATCAGCTTGACGATATAGGCAAACCGGATGAAAAAACCGCCGATCAGCTCCTTTAAAAAGCGTGGCACGTCCTTCAGATTCTTCGGAGGATCCACGTAATGCTGTTTTTGCGGAAAAGGTCGTATTCCCGGTGGCATAGTAATCCCTCCTTATAGTAGATACTATTATTTTACATCCGTTTCCCTATATTGTCAAAGAGATTTTGCCCAAGCGCCCTAAGCCCTTGGGCAGTTTTATTCGCCTACGGCGAGTGATATTGCTTCGCAGTGATATTTGTCTAACGACAAGTGATATTGCCTTCGGCAGTTTATAGGCGAATAAAATATCACTCCGACGAAAGTCGGAATATCACCTGAAAAAAGAAAAGTGGCTACCTATTTCATCCTTTAATAAAAATAGGTAGTCACTTTATTATTCATTCATTTTCCGGAACCGGTGTCTTTTTTGGCAGTCTGCCATTAAAACGATGAGACAATTGCCTGCATCTGGTCTTGCTTTTCTTCCATTTCCCGCACCAATTTGAATTGGGTGCGTGCCCGCACCAGGTTATGGTCGGGGTATTCGGTTTTAAAGTAAGTATCGCCGTTCAGATAGTCGGTGAGGAACCGGATGCCGCATTCAAAGGTCATCATCCAGGCGCCGGTGGGCAAGAGGGCTTTTTCCGCATCGGTCAGAACGTTATCGCAGCCCTCCAAAAATCCTTTGGTATAGGCTTCGAACAGCTCCAGATCCAGCTGCACCTTATCCGGATCCTTTTCATCCTCGGCGGCGGTGGAAGCACCGTAGCGAATCGAATCGCCGAAATCGAAGATCGCCTGACCGGGCATCACGGTATCCAGATCGATCACGCAGACGCCTTCACCGGTTTCGGGATCCAACAGAACGTTATTCAACTTGGTATCGTTATGCGTCACCCGCAGGGGCAGAGCTCCTTCGGCCTGCAATTGCATCACAATGCCGCAGGATTCCTCCCGTGCCAATGCAAATTCCACTTCCTCCTTCACGGATTGGAGGCGACCTGCCTTATCCTGCTGAATGGCCTCCTTCAATTGCTCCATTCGTTGGGGGGTATCGTGGAAATGGGGGATGGTTTCAAACAAGGTATCGGCGGGATAATCGCCCAGCAGCTTCTGGAACCTGCCGAACGCCTTGGCGCTGGCATAGAAATCCTTCGGCTCCCGAACGGCATCCAGCGCCATCAGGTCGGCTTGGAACCGATACGCCCGGTAAGCGCCTTCTTCTCCGCTATAATAGAGATCGCCGTTTTTGGTTTGAATAAAGGTGAGAGTTTCCCGATTGGGATCGCCGCCTGCTTCCAGAATTTTTTTCTTCAGAAATTCCGTTACCTTGAAAACGTTTTCCATCAACCCCTGGGGATTGGAAAAAACGTTGGTATTCATTTTTTGCAGGATATATTGGGTTCCCTTGGCGGTGGTCACCAGGTTGGTATCGTTGATATGCCCGCTGCCGAAGGGCTCCGCTTTCACCGCCTCGCCATCGAAGGCAAAGGAGTTGATCACATTTTTCAGAGTGCCGGTCATTTTATGCCTCCCAAAGGTTTTCGGGGTAAACGCCGGCATCCTTCAAGGCACGGATGCTGGCTTCTACCATCGGCTTATCTTCCTTATAGGTCACGCCGAACCATTTGGCGCCGCAGGTTAAAACCCGAACGGTGGCACGATGCTCCCGGAGCAGCTCATCCACCACCACCGGCAGATAGAATTCGCCCTTCAGGGGGTTCTTTACAACGGTTTCCTTCAGGAAGAGGGGGAATTTCTCTTCCAAAGCCTTCAGATAAGCGAGAGGGAATCCCCACATATTCATTGAAACCGGAGCGGTATTGGAAACGGGAACGAAGGTTTCGCCGCCGTCTTCGGAATAATGCGCCTGCCCGTTGATCTTCTGGATCATCGTCCGTTCATCGATCTTTTGCAGATAGCCCTTTTCATCCACCCGGCAGACACCCCGTGCCACGTGACCGTTATCGGTGAGGGTATTCTCCAGAACGTAGCCCACCATCGAGATTTTCATCGGATCGGCTTCCTCTTCGTTCTTCAAAAAGTCATAAAGAGAGACGAAGCTTTCCCTGCCATAGAAATCATCGGCATTGATGACGGCGAAGGGCGCATCCAAAAATTCTTTACAGCAAAGAATGGCGTGACCGGTGCCCCAGGGCTTCACACGGTCGGCGGGAATCTCAATAATGCCCTCGGGGATCTTATCCATCTCCTGGAACGCATAATGCACCTCAACCTGCTCTGCAATGCGGTTGCCGATGGCGATCTTGAAATCCTCCTCGATTGCGTGCTTGATCACAAACACAAACTTCTTGAACCCTGCCCTCTTGGCATCATAGATGGAATAGTCCATAATGATATGACCCTGGGGGTCAACGGGATCGATCTGCTTCAATCCGCCGTAGCGGCTGCCCATACCGGCTGCCATAATCACTAAAATCGGTTCTTTCATATCAGGATCCTCCTGTTTCGGAATTTTCTTCCTTATTATAATATATAACGCTTTTTCTGCGCCAATTGATATTATATCACCATTCCTTCGGATTGTAAAGAAGTACTTTTAGAGTATAGGCAAATTGCACAAAAACAGGGAGAATTTTTTTGATACATTTGTAAGAATAAAAAATAAAAAATACTTGAAATTCCCGGGTCGGTGTGCTATTATATATGGGCACGACTATGGAATGCGACGAAACGGGAGGTGGCCATAGCGCCGAATTTTCCCGGCGGATATGGGGAATTTCCGTGGAGCAGACCGATTCCAATCGGTCGAAAAAGTCAGGAAAAACAAAGAGTTGGCCGTTCCTTGGAACTGCACGGCGTGCCGTGTAAGCCGAATTTTGGGAGTGGAGCTTTGTTCGGACGAGAAAGTCCGATTTTATTTAACACATCGGTGAAACACCCGGGTGTGTGTTAAAGAATTTTCCGTCAAAGTCGCCGAAAACCCAAAGTCAAATTTAAAAAGGAGGCTTATCAAGCATGGCTGACAAAATCAGAATCAGACTCAAAGGCTACGATTCCACCTTGGTGGATCAGGCAGCGCAGAAGATCCTGGATACCGCCCAGAGAACCGGTGCGGTTGTATCCGGTCCGATCCCCCTGCCCACCAAGAAAGAGGTTGTTACCATTCTGCGTGCTGTCCATAAATATAAGGATAGCCGGGAGCAGTTTGAGAGAAGAACCCATAAGCGTCTGATCGACATCGTGAAGCCCGCAGCGAAAACCGCTGAGGCTTTGGCAAGCGTTGAACTTCCCGCTGGCGTTGAACTTGAAATCAAGCTGTAAGCGTCGCCGCGAAGGTCATGTTGATGCAAATCAACCAATAACCAAATGGAGGTAAAAAGCAATGAAGAAAGGTATTATCGGTAAGAAAATCGGAATGACCCAGCTTTTCGACGAAGTTGGCAATGTGATTCCGGTAACAGTCATTCAGGCAGGCCCCTGCACCGTTGTTCAGAAGAAGACCCGTGAAAACGACGGCTACGATTCCGTTCAACTGGGCTATATGGATCTGGCTGAGAAGAAAGTAACCAAGCCTGTGAAAGGTCATTTCGATAAGGCTGGCGTTGCTTATAAGAAGGTTTTGAAGGAATTCCGTCTGGAAGACCTTGATTCCTATAACGTCGGTGACGTTGTGACGGCAGACGCTTTTGAAATCGGCAGCGCTGTGGACGTGACCGGCATCTCTAAGGGTAAAGGCTTCGCCGGTACCATTAAGAGATACAACGGTCATCGCACGCCGATGGCGCACGGCGGCGGCCCTGTTCACCGCCACGCCGGCTCTATGGGCGCCTGCTCTTCTCCCTCCCGTATTTTCAAGGGAAAGAAGATGCCCGGTCATATGGGTGCCGTTAAGGTCACCGTTCAGAACCTCGACGTTGTAAAGGTCGACGTTGAGAATAACTTGTTGGTGGTTAAAGGTGCGATCCCCGGTCCGAAGGGCTCGGTTGTCACCGTGAAATCCACCGTTAAAAATGGTAAGTAAGGGGGAAATGAAGAATGGCTAACGTAGACGTATTCGATATGAGTGGCGCCAAGGTGTCCACCATGGACCTTGCAGAATCCATTTTTTGCGTGAAACCAAACGAAGCCGCTATGCATATGGCGGTGAAAAACTTCCTGGCCAATCAGCGCCAGGGCACCCAGAGCGCTTTGACCCGTGCCGAGGTTTCCGGCGGCGGCAAGAAGCCCTGGCGGCAAAAAGGTACCGGTCGCGCCCGGCAGGGCTCCACCAGAGCGCCCCAATGGACGCATGGCGGTATCGTTTTCGCTCCCAAGCCCCGGGAATATCGCTTCAGCTTAAATAAAAAGGTAAAGAAGCTGGCTCTCTTGTCTGCTCTTTCCGCCAAGCTGGCTGATGGCAAGCTGATCGTTCTGGATAAGATCGATATGGAAGAATATAAGACCAAAACTGTTGTTGGTATGATGAAGGCTCTGAACGTTGAGAACGCTCTGGTCGTGAACGACGTAACCAACCTTTACTTCGTGAAGAGCGCCGCTAACGTTCCCGGTGTGAAGGCCGCTCGTGTAAACACCATCAACACTTACGAGATCCTGAAGCACGATACTTTGATCCTGACTCAGGACGCCGTGAAGCAACTTGAGGAGGTTTATGCATAATGAAATCCGTTTATGATGTTATTATGAAACCTATCGTTTCCGAAAAATCCATGGCTTCCATGCAGGATAAAACCTACGTATTTAAAGTAGCCAAGGATGCCAATAAGATCGAAATCAAAAACGCTGTTGAAGAGATCTTCAAGGTTTCTGTTGAGAAAGTTACCACCGTTCATGTGGGCGGTAAAGAAAAGAGAATGGGCGTTCACGTGGGCAAAACCGCTGCCTGGAAGAAAGCCTATGTTAAACTGACAGCCGATTCAAAGACCATCGAGTTCTTTGACGGTATGATGTAAGGAGGAGAACGTTAATGGCTATTAAAACTTATAAACCTACTTCTCCGGCTCGTCGCCAGATGAGCAATGTGGATTATAGCTGCCTTTCCAAGGATGCGCCCGAACGGTCTTTAATGAGTAATCTGAAGAAGCACGCCGGCAGAAACAGCTATGGCCGCATCACCGTTCGTCATCAGGGCGGCGGCAATAAGGTTAAGTACAGAATTATCGATTTCAAGAGAAATAAGCTGGACGTACCCGCAACCGTCAAGTCCATCCAGTACGATCCCAACCGGACTGCGTTCATCGCTCTTCTGAATTATGAAGACGGCGAAAAGGCTTATATCATCTGCCCCGAGGGCGTTAAGGTGGGCGATCAGGTGGTCGCATCCGCCAATGCCGATATCAAGCCCGGCAATGCGCTCCCCATCGAAAACATTCCCATCGGTACCGTGATCCATAATATTGAGCTTTATCCCGGTAAGGGCGCTCAGCTGGTGCGCACCGCCGGTGCCAGCGCTCAGCTGATGGCAAAGGAAAACGGCTATGCGCAGGTTCGCCTGCCCTCCGGCGAGGTTCGCCTCGTTCGGCTGGATTGTATGGCAACCGTCGGCGTGATTTCCAACGGCGAGCATTCCAACGTTTCGATCGGCAAGGCCGGCAGAAAGCGTCATATGGGGATCCGTCCCACCGTCCGCGGTTCTGTTATGAACCCCAACGACCATCCCCACGGCGGTGGTGAGGGTAAATCTCCCATTGGCCGCAGCGGTCCTGTTACCCCCTGGGGTAAACCCGCTTTGGGCTATAAGACCAGAAGCAAAAAAGCAAAGACCGACAAGTTTATCATTAAACGTCGGAATGCGAAGTAATTCGGAAGGAGGAAAATTTCAATGGGTAGAAGTGTTAAAAAGGGTCCTTTTGTTGACCCCAAGCTTTTAGCAAGAGTTCAGGCCATGAACGAGAGCGGTGAAAAGAGAGTTCTCAAAACCTGGTCCAGAGCATCCACCATCTTTCCGGATTTTGTAGGTCATACGATCGCCGTTCACGACGGCAGAAAGCATGTACCTGTTTATGTAACCGAGGATATGGTAGGTCATAAGCTGGGTGAGTTCGCTCCCACCAGAACCTTTAAGGGCCATGCAGGCTCCAAGACCACTAAGTAAGGAGGACATTGAAAAATGGAAGCAGTTGCACATTTGAAATATCTCAGAATCTCTCCTCGTAAGGTTAGCGTGGTTTTGGATCTGATCCGGAATAAACCCGCAAAGTACGCAGTAGCGATTCTGCAGAACACCCCGAAGGCAGCCAGCGAACCCGTTTGCAAGCTGCTGAAAAGCGCAATGGCAAACGCTGAAAACAATAACGGTATGAATGCTGACAAGCTGGTTGTGGCAAAGTGTTATGCTTGCCCCGGCCCCATCTTGAAGAGAATCATGCCCAGAGCACAGGGTAGAGCGTTCCGCATCAATAAGAGAACCTCTCACGTGACTATTGTATTGGAGGAGGCGTAATTATGGGTCAGAAAGTAAATCCCCATGGCATGCGTGTCGGGGTTATCAAAAATTGGGATTCCAGATGGATCGCAGCCGACGGCAAGACCGGCGACCTGATCCGGGAAGACTATAACATCCGTAAGTTCCTGAAGAATAAGCTTTACAGCGCCGGTGTGCCCAACATCGAGATCGAACGGTCTGCCGACGGCAACAGCGTTCGCATCTTCCTGCATTGCGCAAAGCCCGGTCTGGTGATCGGTCGCGGCGGTGCCGAGATCGAAAAGCTGAAAAAAGAGCTGATGGATATGACCGGCAAAAAGGTCAATATCAACATCGTTGAAGTGAAAAATATGGACACCTGCAGCCAGCTGGTTGCAGAAAACATTGCGCAGCAGCTGGAAAAGCGGATCGCTTTCCGCCGTGCAATGAAGAAGGCGATCGGCAACACTATGAGAACCGGTGCCAAGGGTATCAAGGTGATGGTATCCGGCCGTTTGAACGGCGCCGAAATTGCCAGAAGTGAATGCTACCATGAGGGTACCATTCCTCTGCAGACTTTGAGAGCAGACATCGACTACGGCTTCGCCGAGGCAAAGACCACCTACGGGAAGATCGGCGTTAAGGTTTGGATCTACAAAGGCGAGATCCTTGCCGATGTGAAGAAGGCTCCGAAAAAAGAAGGGGGCGCTAAGTAATGCTAATTCCTAAGAGAGTAAAATACAGAAGAGTACAAAGAGGCCGTATGACCGGCAAGGCTACCCGTGGCAACACTATTTCCTACGGAGAGTTCGGTCTGCAGGCTCTGGAGCCCGCCTGGATCACCAATAACCAGATCGAGGCTGCCCGTATTGCCATGACCCGTTACCTCAAGAGAGGCGGTCGGGTATGGATCAAAGTATTCCCCGATAAGCCCGTTACCGCAAAGCCCGCTGAAACTCGGATGGGTTCCGGTAAAGGTTCTCCCGAATACTGGGTTGCAGTTGTGAAGCCCGGCCGCATTTTGTTTGAAATTGCGGATGTTCCCGAAGAACTGGCTCGTGAGGCTATGCGCCTGGCTATGCACAAGCTGCCCATCAAATGTAAGTTTGTAGTTAAGGAAAAGGGCGGTGAAGAATAATGAAGGCTAATAAAGTCAGAGAATTGAACGCAGAAGAGCTGCGTGTGAAACTGAATGACCTGAAAAAGGAGCTTTTTAACCTGAAATTCCAGCACGCAACCAACCAGCTGGATAATCCTCAGCGGATCCCCGCCGTGAAAAAGGACATCGCTCGCGTGAATACCATTCTTCGTGAGCTTGAGCTCCATGAATCCAAGTAAAGGAGAGAAATGGAATGGAAAGAACACTGAGAAAAACCCGTGTGGGTAAGGTTGTGAGCGACAAGATGGATAAAACCGTTGTTGTGTCCATCGCCGATAACGTTAAGCATCCTTTGTATAAAAAGGTTATTAAAACCACCTACAAGCTGAAGGCTCATGATGAAAACAACGAGTGTGGCGTCGGCGATACCGTTGAGGTTATGGAAACCAGACCCCTCTCTAAGGATAAGAGATGGAGATTGGTTCGCATCATTGAGAAGGCCAAATAATTAGAAATAAAGGAGGACTAAGCCGTGATTCAACAGCAAACTTATCTGAAGGTTGCCGATAACACCGGCGCCAAAGAACTGATGTGCATCCGCGTGCTCGGCGGCACCAGAAGAAGATATGCCGGCATCGGCGATGTAGTTGTTTGCTCCGTGAAGAAGGCTGCTCCCGGCGGCACCGTGAAAAAGGGTGACGTTGTGAAAGCAGTAGTGGTTCGCACGGTGAAAGGCATTAAAAGAGCAGACGGCTCCTTCATCCGGTTCGATGAAAATGCTGCCGTTATTATTCGTGAAGATAAAAACCCCAGAGGTACCCGTATCTTTGGGCCCGTTGCCAGAGAGCTGCGTGACAAGGACTATACCAAGATCCTGTCCCTCGCTCCCGAAGTACTGTAAGGAGGAAATCAGAATGAACAAACTGCATGTGAAAAAAGGCGATACCGTTCTGGTGATCTCCGGTGCTTCCAAGGGTCTGAAGGGAAAGGTTCTGGAGGTGAGCCCCAAGGAAGGCAAGGTAATCGTTGAGAAAGCCAATATGGTCGTGAAGCACGTGAAGCCCCGTCGTCAGGGTGAAACCGGCGGTCGGATCGAGGCTGAAGGCGCTATCTATGCTTCCAAGGTTCAGGTGATTTGCCCCAAGTGCAAAACCCCCGGACGGATGGGACACACCTTCGTTATGGAAGGCGATAAAAAGATCGCAAAGCGCGTTTGCAAGAATAAAGATTGCAACGAAGTATTCTAAGGAGGAGTATATAAATGTCAAGAATGTCTGAACTTTACAGCAAAGAGATTGCTCCCGCCCTGATGAAGAAATATGAATACAAGAGCGTGATGCAGATCCCCAAGCTGGATAAAATCATCATCAACGTCGGCTGCGGCGACGCCAAGGACAACAGCAAGGTTATTGATAACGTTTGCGCTGAATTGGCGTTGATCACCGGTCAAAAGGCGGTTCCCACCAAGGCTCGGAAGTCCGTTGCGAACTTCAAGCTGCGGGAAGGAATGTCCATCGGCGCAAAGGTTACCCTGCGCGGCGAAAAAATGTATGAATTCATGGATCGGCTCTTCAACGTAGCCCTGCCCCGTGTGCGTGACTTCCGGGGCATCAACGGCAACGGCTTCGACGGCCGAGGCAATTATTCTTTCGGCGTGAAGGAGCAATTGATTTTCCCTGAAATCGAATACGATAAGGTCGAAAAGATCCGTGGTATGAACATCTGCTTCGTTACCACAGCTAAGACCGATGAAGAAGCAAAAGAGATGCTGACGATGTTCGGCGCTCCTTTTGAGAAGTAAGAGGGGGAATTTAAAATGGCTAAAAAATCTATGATCTTAAAGCAGCAAAAGACCCAGAAATTCTCCACAAGAGAATATAATCGGTGCAAAATCTGCGGTAGACCCCACGCTTATCTGCGTAACTACGGCATCTGCAGAATTTGCTTCCGTGAACTGGCTTATAAGGGTCAGATTCCCGGCGTTAAGAAAGCAAGCTGGTAAGGAGGAGTGACAGATGCAGATTACTGATCCCATCGCAGATTTGCTCACCAGAATCCGGAACGCAAACTCTGCGAAACACGAAACTGTTGAGATTCCTGCTTCGAACATGAAAAAGGCCATCTGCCAGATCCTGCTCGATGAAGGTTATATCAAAGAAATGAAAGTTGACGAAAACGGCCATCAGGGTAATATCGTTATCACCCTGAAATACGGCGAAAACAAGGCCCGGATCATCCAGGGTCTGAAGCGGATCTCCAAGCCCGGCTTGCGGATCTATGCCGGCGTTGAGGATATGCCTCGCGTGATGAAAGGCCTTGGCATTGCCATCGTATCCACCTCTAAGGGTGTGATGACCGATAAGCAGGCCAGAAAGAACGGCGTAGGCGGCGAAGTGCTTGCCTTCGTATGGTAAGATAGGAGGAATTCTGATGTCGAGAATTGGTAGAAAACCGATCACTATTCCCGAAGGTGTAAACGTTACGATCGACAGTGACAATACCATCACTGTCAAGGGCCCCAAGGGCACTCTGACCAAGACCATGCATCCCGATATGGCAATTGCCGTTGAAAACAATGAAATCTTGGTTACCCGCCCCGATGATGCAAAGGAACACCGTTCCCTGCACGGTCTCACCAGAACCCTGATCTCCAATATGGTGGAGGGTGTGACCAAGGGCTACTCCAAGGAGCTTGAGATCCGTGGTGTTGGTTACAGAGCCCAGCTGCAGGGCAAGACCCTGAATATGAACCTGGGTTATTCTCATCCGGTGATTATGGAACCCGTTGACGGGATCACCATTGAAGTTCCCGCTCCCAACCGGGTTGTGATCTCCGGTATTGATAAGCAATTGGTTGGCCATTTTGCTGCCAACGTTCGTTTCAAGAGACCCCCCGAGCCCTATAAGGGTGCCGGTGTGCGGTATGTGGACGAAGTGGTTAAGCATAAAGAAGGCAAAGCCGGTAAAGGCGCTAAATAATAAAGGGAGGATACGATTATGGTTAAGAAACCTGACAGCAATGCTGCAAGAATTAAAAGACATAAACGGGTACGCTCCAAAATCTCCGGTACTCCCGAGCGCCCCCGCCTGTGCGTATTCCGTTCTGCAAAGAACATTTATGCACAGATCATCGATGATGTAAACGGCAAGACCCTGGTCAGCGCAAGCTCTCTGGAAAAGGACTTCACCGAATACGGCGGCAATAAAGATGCCGCTAAAAAGGTGGGGCTTCTGGTTGCAGAGCGTGCGAAGGCTCAGAAAATCGAAACGGTTGTTTTCGATCGAGGCGGTTTTGTTTATCACGGCCGTGTTCAGGCACTGGCTGATGGCGCCCGTGAAGGCGGACTGAAATTCTAATTGGAGGAGAAGAATAATGGCTAATTATAATGCAAATGAAGAACTCCAAGAGAGAGTCGTGTCCCTGAACCGCGTTTCCAAGACCGTTAAGGGCGGCCGGATCATGAAGTTCTCTGCTCTGATCGTTGTCGGCGACGGCAAAGGCCGTGTCGGCGCCGGGCTGGGCAAGGCTGCCGAGGTACCCGAAGCAATCCGCAAGGGTATTGAGGACGCCAAGAAAAATATGGTAACCATCAGTATGAAGGATACCACCATTCCCCATGAGGTGATCGGGAAGTACGGTGCCTCTATGGTAATTATGAAACCTGCCGCTCCCGGTACCGGCGTTATCGCCGGCGGTGCTGTTCGTGCCGTTTTGGAAATGGCGGGGATCAAGGATATCAGAACGAAGGCTTTGCGTTCCAGAAACCAGAGAAACGTTGTTAACGCCACTCTCGCCGGCCTGACTTCCTGCTACGACGCCGCTACCGTTGCTGCAAAGCGCGGCAAGACCGTCGAAGAGATCTTGGGTTAAGGAGGAACTAAAAATGGCTAAAGCTTCTAAAGTTAAAATCACCCTGGTGAAGAGCCTGATCGGCAGTAAGGATGATCAGATCGCAACTGCCTATGCGCTGGGATTGCGGAAGATCAACGATTCCACCGTTCAGCCCGAAAATGCCTGCACTGCGGGTAAAATCAAAAAAATTGTTCACCTGATCCAGGTTGAAAATGTGAAGTAAGGAGGAGGAAATAGTATGAAATTACACGAACTGACTCCTGTAAGCGGATCCACCACCGTTGCCAAGAGAAAGGGGCGTGGCCCCGGCAGCGGAAACGGTAAAACCGGCGGCCGTGGCCATAAAGGTCAGAAGGCTCGTTCCGGCGGCAGCATCCGTCTGGGCTTCGAAGGCGGCCAGATGCCTTTGCAAAGACGTTTGCCCAAGCGTGGCTTCAACAATATCTTCGCCAAGAAGTACGTGGTTATCACGTTGGATAACCTCAATGCCTTCAATGCAGGCGACGTTGTTGATATTAACGCTGTGATCGAAGCCGGTTATGCAAAGAAGGCCTTGAACGGCTTGAAGGTAATCGGCACCGGTTCCGTTGACAAGGCACTCACTGTTAAGGCAGTTAAAGTAACTGCCGGCGCTAAGGAGAAAATTGAAGCTGTCGGCGGAAAGGTTGAGGTGATGTAATATGTTCAGCGTCTTCGTTAATGCCTGGAGGATCCAGGATTTGAGAAAGAAGATACTGTTCACCGCTTTGATTCTGGTGGTGTTCCGGCTGGGTTGTAATATCACGGTTCCGTTTTTGGATGCGGAGGCGATGAAGGAGCTCTTTGCCGGTTATACCTCCACCAATAATATCTTTTCCTATTTGAACATTATGTCCGGCGGCGCTATGGAGAAAGCCACCATCTTCTCCCTTTCCATCTCGCCCTACATCAACGCATCCATCATTATGCAATTGCTGATGGTTGCGATCCCTCCCCTGGAGCGGTTGATGAAGGAGGATGGCGAGCGGGGCAGAAAGATTATGGAAAAATGGACCCGTTACCTCTCCATTGCGCTCTCCCTGCTTTTGGGCTTCGGTTACTACACCATCCTGAAGAACTCCGCAAACGTTGTTGCGAAGGATGCCGGTGTATTCGGTGCGCTGGTGATCGTGTTCACCTTCGCCGCCGGCGCCGCCATCATTATGTGGATGGGCGAGCAAATCAATGATAAGGGCATCGGCAACGGAATTTCCATCCTGCTCTTTGCCGGTATCATTTCCGGATTCCCCGGAATGATCAATATCTTTGTGCAGAATATTAAAGCAGGCGCCGTAAATGCGATTCTGGCTGTTTTGTTCCTGCTGGGCACCGTTGCCCTGATCGGTTTCGTTGTTTTCGTTACCAACGGCGAGCGTCGGATCCCGGTTCAGTATGCGAAGCAGGTGAAGGGTCGCAAAATGTATGGCGGTCAAAACACCAATATTCCGCTCAAGGTCAATATGGTCGGCGTTATGCCCATCATCTTTGCCCAATCCTTTGTGATGCTGCCTCCCACCATCGCCAACTTCTTCCCCAAG
>CAZIQE010000013.1:0-7475 GCA_964541385.1 uncultured Eubacteriales bacterium
GGCAGATGAAACTCGCCGAACTCAAAATCATAATTGCAACGCTCGGCGATCTTAACGGTGTTCTCCAAGGCACCGGGATATTGGTGAAATAATTCATCCATCTCATCCCCGCTTTTTAAATAAAATTCATCTGTATCAAAACCGGGGGCATCCTCATCCTCAAGCGTTTTATTCATCTGGATACACATCAATACCTTTTGCGTATAGGCATTTTCTTTGTTGATATAATGTGCATCGTTGGTCGCTACCACCGGAATTCCGGTTTCCTCGTGAATCCGCATCAAGCCCGGTAATATGATCGCATCTTCTTTATAACCGTGATTTTGAAGCTCCAGATAATAATCATCGCCGAAAATCTGTTGGTAGCGTAGTGCCTCTTTTTTAGCACCCTCATAATCATTCCGGAGCAGCTTTTGCTGAACGGAGCCGGCAATACAGCCGGATAGACAGATCAAACCCTCGTGATAGCGTTCCAGCAGTTCAAAGTCTGCTCTGGGTTTAAAATAAAACCCTTCTGTAAATCCCTTTGAAACGATTTTTAAAAGATTATGATAGCCCACTTTATTTTTGACCAGTAAGATCAGATGATAGTATTTGTTATCCAAATCATACTGCTTGTCCGTTCTGCCGTTGGGAGCCATATAAATCTCGCAGCCGATAATGGGCTTGATTCCCTCTTCTTTACAAGCCTTATAGAAATCCACCGCACCGTATAGAACGCCGTGATCTGTGATGGCAAGGGCAGACTGACCCAACGCCTTTGCCCGGGCAACAACGTCTTTGATCCTGCAGGCACCGTCTAAAAGGCTGAATTCCGTATGCAGATGTAAGTGGACGAAATTTTTCATACTTGTTCCTTTAGTTTATTTGCAATTTCAACAATTTTATTGAGTTTTCGGCTCAAGCTGGGCTTGCTCATCTTTCCCTCGCAAAGCCCGGCAAGCCCCGTTAAAGTTTCGGTGGGATTCGATTTTCTCAGCGTTGCAACGTAGGCTAAATCATCTGCCAACGCCGAAAGACCGATGGTTTTTTCGATATGATGAATCGCTTTGATTTGTTCAACCGACTTATTCATCGCTTTATCCAGATTATAGGATGCGCAATTATCAATACGGTTGTTATTATTATTTGTTTCTTTTTCGATTTTAATATTCATCAATTCAAAAGCAGAAGATCGTGCTCCTAAAATATAGAGAAGATCATAAATCTTTTGACTGTCCTTTAAATAGATCACGTAATTGGAGCGGCGCACAACCATTCGAAATCCGGATTGATGTTTATTCAATAAAGCTAAGGCGGATTTTGCTAAAGAATAGTAAGGCGTCACCAGTTCAAAATGATAGCCCGATGCAGGATCGCTGAAATAACCGCCGCCCAAAACAGCGCCACGGAGAAATGCAGCAAATTGCTTGCCGGTGCGGATCAATGCCTCCGGAACCTGATGGGAAAGCTTCTGATCTTCAGAGATCCCCAAGGCGTTATAAAAACGGTGCAATACTTCCCCTTCCATAGTTGCAGTATAGGCATTTGCGGTTTCATCCATCATAAAAACGGAATTTTCCACCAAACTGCTTAACCGTTGCAAGCGGTTAATGACCAAAACGTTTTCGGTAACGATCTTCAGTTGATCAGACTCAACAACCTGCCCAAACAAGACCATTCCGGCAAGCTCTGCCATAAGATCATCAGGATTACGTTCATCGATCCGGCATATTTCTTCTTTTACCTCAAAACTGAACGACAAACCATTCAATCCCCTTTCATTCAACGTCCAAAAACTGCACTTCTCGTTTCAATTCAACACCGAATTGGTTTAACACTTCTTTTTGAATATGATCGATCAATTTTTTAATATCCTCGGATGTTGCACTTCCACGGTTAATGACAAATCCGCAATGCTTTTCGCTGACCTGCGCATCCCCGATCCTGAACCCCCGTAAACCGGCATCTTGAATTAATTGACCCGCATAATATCCTTCGGGTCTCTTAAACGTACTGCCGGCACTTGGAAATTCCAAGGGCTGTTTTTCCATCCGTCTTTGCTGAAAATCCTTGATTTTTGCGGAAATCAAGTTTTTATCGCCGTTTTTCAACTGAATCTCAGTCGAAAGGATCAAAAAATCAGGGTGATCCATAAACGTACTATGGCGATAGGTAAAGCAATGCTCACGATTGCAAATAGTATGCATAACGCCGCTTCCATCCAAATAATGCGTGCGTAAAACAACCTGATGCATAGAACCGCCATAGGCTCCGGCGTTCATAAAGATCGCACCGCCCATCGTTCCAGGAATTCCGTGGGCAAATTCCAGCCCGGTCAAGCCGTTTTGGAGTGCAAAGGAAGAAACCTTGACAAGCCGAACGCCCGCCTCAACCGTCAAAATACCCTCCGGATTCAAATGCATTCGATTTAAACGGTCTGTTTTTAATAAAACAAAGCGGCAGCCCTCATCATCACCCAGAATATTAGAGCCGTTTCCCAGATAAACCACCTTAATTTGATTTTCTTTGGTATAGGAGATGATCTTCCGGCATTGCTCCGCCGTTTCGGGATAAACCACCAGATCGGCTTTCCCACCCACCTTAAAGGTGGTTAACTCCTTCAAGGTACAATCTTCACGGTATACAATTTTTTGAGCATCAAGATAATTCTTAAATTTAATCATATCAACCTCAAAAATCAAAAAGACAAATTTGGCTGCTCACCGGAATCGTTCCGAAAACGCCCTCTCTGTTCATTAATTCAACGTTGGTGGTAGAAATACCGGCACGAACCCGGAATTCTTCCTGAGAAAGAATATCCCCCTCATCCCGTGTTTTCACAATACTTTCTGCGGCGTTTTCGCCGATTCCGCTTAAAACGCTGAACGGCATCCGAATTTTTCCGTCTTCAATGGTGAATATTTTAGCTTGGGATTTATAGATATCAACCGGCAGGAATTCGATGCCACGCATCATTGCCTCGATTACCACCTGATAGGTATTGATCGTATCGTCGTCTTTAGCCGTTTTGGCTTTTCCCAATTCTTCCAATTTACGGATCACGCCACGCAAATGCTCCGGACCTTTTGCAACGTCTACTGCATCAAAACCCTCCGGCCGAACGGTGAAGGTTGCGCAATAGAATTCAACCGGATAATGGATCTTATAATAGCCCAAACGCATTGCACCCATAACGTAGGCGGCGGCATGGGCTTTGGGGAACATATATTTAATCTTCAGGCAGCTATCCAAATACCAATCCGGCAGGTCATGGCTTTTCATTGCTTCGATCATTTCGTCGGTCAATTGTTTTTTGGCTTTCCCCTTTCGAACGATCTCCATAATTTTAAAAGCCATACCGGGCTCCAGCCCTTTATGGATCAGGTATACCATAATACCGTCACGGGTTCCGATAACGTCTTTGATCTTGCATTTCCCTTCTCGGATCAGATCCTGCGCATTCCCGATCCAAACGTCGGTTCCGTGGGATAAGCCGGAAATTTGCAATAATTCCGAAAAGTTCTTCGGTTTTGCTTCCATGATCATCTGGCGCACAAACCTGGTGCCCATTTCCGGCAACGCTAACGTGCCGGTTTCGCAATCAATTTGCTCCGGTGTGACCCCTAAAGCAGAGGGACTGGTAAGCAAGCTGTACACTTCCGGATCATTCATCGGAATATCCGCAAATTTTAAGGGTGTCAGATCCTCCAAATGCTTTAGCAGGGTCGGAACGTCGTGACCGAGAATATCAAGCTTTAAAATCGTATCATGCAGGGAATGGAAATCAAAGTGCGTAGTCAGAATATCGGATTTTTGGTCATCCGCCGGATGCTGAATAGGGCAAAAATCATAAACGCTGTACTGCTTGGGAATAACGACCATCCCGGCAGGATGCTGGCCGGTTGTACGCTTAACGCCAACGCATCCGTTTACCAACCGCTGCTCTTCGGCTTTATTTATTTTCATATCACGGCTTTCAAGATATTTTTTCACGTATCCGTATGCCGTTTTATCGGCAATGGTGCCAATAGTACCCGCCTTGAAAACATAACCTTCGCCAAACAGCTCCTCAACATATTTATGCGCAATCAGTTGAAATTCGCCTGAGAAATTCAAATCGATATCCGGAACCTTATCCCCTTTAAATCCAAGGAAGGTTTCAAAAGGAATATCGTGCCCGTCCGAGCGCATCGGAGAGCCGCATCTCGGGCAGTTTTTATCGGGAAGGTCAAAGCCGGAGCCAACGGAACCGTCATCAAAGAATTCATTATGCTTGCATTTGGGGCAAAGATAATGCGGAACCAAAGGATTAACCTCGGAAATTCCCACCATCGATGCCACAAAAGAAGAACCGACAGATCCACGGGAACCAACGGAATACCCTGCCTCATTGGACTTTTTAACCAATTTCTGGGCGATCATATACATAACCGAATACCCATTACCGATAATGGATTCCAATTCTCTCGTCAACCGCTTTTCAACGATCTCGGGCAAGGGATCTCCGTAAATATTATGCGCCGTCTGCCAGGCGATGGAGCGCAATTCCTCCTCTGCGCCCTCCATTTCCGGCGCATGCATCCCGGAGGGAATGGGCGCAAATTCTTCAACCATATCGGCGATCATATTTGGATTTTCAACAACAAACCGATGCGCTTTTTCATAAGGCAGATAACTGAATTCTGCCATCATTTCCTTGGTGTTTCTGAAATAAAGAGGCGGCTGATGATCCGCATCCTGAAATCCGTTTCCCGCCATTAAGATCCTGCGGAACACTTCATCCTTTTTATCCAGAAAATGGGTATCGCAAGTGGCAACAACGGGTTTATTCAATTCTTCAGCCAATTGAATAATCTGCAGATTCAAGTCCTGCAACGCTTCTTCATTAGGAACCGTGCCGTTTCGCACCATATACATATTATTTCCCAGAGGCTGAATTTCAAGATAATCATAAAATGAAGCGATTTCCAATTGACGCTCCCGGGGCTCATTTTCAACAACAGACCGAAAAAGCTCGCCCGCTTCACAAGCACTTCCGATGATTAATCCTTCTCTGAGCCGCTGGATTTCCGAACGGTACATCAACGGGCGGCGATAAAAATGCTTGATGCTGGAATAGGTAACCAATTCATAAAGATGCTTTAGTCCGATCTTATTCTTAACCAGAATAATAATATGATACCGTCTTGTGTTTTTATCCTTATAGCTTTCATTGGGATCAAATCCCGGCACAGTATCATCCACCAAATAGCCTTCCACGCCATAGATCATTTTAACGCCGTATTGCTTGGAGGCGGCTTGTGCGCTGGGATAATTCTGAAGATTTCCGTGGTCGGTGATCGCAATTGCCTTATGACCCCAATACGCCGCTCTTTTCACGTATTCTTCAATCGTGTTTACCGCATCCATCGATGACATATTGGTATGCAAATGCAATTCGACCCGTTTTTCCAAGGCGTCATCGCCACGGATAATTAATTTGGTTTCAAAAATGCATTTTGCATTGATTACGTAATCTTCTTCGTATTTATCATACATCGATTGACCGCTGGCGCCGATACAATTGCCCGGCTTCAGCTTTTCGCCGAGCTCTTCTGCCCTTTCGGCGGGAACCATAAATTTAATGATGATGGATCCGGTATAATCAGTTATGTAAACCGAAAAACGCACGTTTTTATTATCCCACGTATTTCTGGATTCACATTTAAAAATCTCACCCATCACAGAAACCGTTCCCGTTACCTGGCTCACGTTATTCAATGCATAGAAATTGCGGCTGACACGATCACCGTAAATGAGATGATCCGTTAATTGAAACGGGATTTTCGGCATTTCCACCGGGGTATTCGGTTGACGGCGCCATTCCCGCTTGGGCGGCTCCTTTGCCCTGATCGGTGCCGCCTCCGGCGGAGGCGGCAGCTCCTCCTCAACGATTTCCGGCATCTCGGGTTCATTCATTTCGTCTACCTGTAAATTTCCGTCAAAATGCAGTTGATAGGAAGCACCGAACCAGGCGTTCAGGATTTCACCGATGGTGCGTTGAACGCCGAGGGACTCCATAATATCCAAACCGCCGTATTTTAATGAAACGGTTAAATCGTTTCCGTTCAGCTGCACTTCAGAATCGTTTAAAAAGCCGTTAACACCGCCGTTTTTGCGTTTTGCTCCCGCCACAACGTCCTTCCAATAAGAAGCATCAAAAGGAACGTTTACATACTCCGGAACGATTTCAACCTGATTTAATTCATAGGAGCTGCGGATTTTCTCCTCCAGCTTTAAAATATCGGAAAAAGACACATACTCTGCAAACGAAGTATGCGCTTTGATCATTCGATGTTGTTGGTTGGCTTCTACTTTTGTTACAAAAGCATTTTCGAATAACGATTGCTCTTTTTCCGTAAAGGTGCATCGTCTGAAATAAGATAACAAGCTTTTATTTGACATTTGAAACTTCCTTAGTCATATTTGCAATTTCCGCCATCAGAGCATCAAACAGTTGCTCCTCCGGAACCTTTTTGAACACTTTTCCTTTTTTAAAGATCAAACCTTCGCCATTTCCGCCGGCGATGCCGATATCGGCTTCTCTGGCCTCGCCCGGGCCGTTCACAGCGCAACCCATCACCGCAACCTTTAAGCCGTTTCGGTTTAATTCCAATGCCTTTTCAACCCGCTCCGCCAGCTCGATTACATTGATTTTTGTTCTTCCGCAGGTGGGGCAGGAAACCAATTGGCAAGCGCCATCCACCAAATTCAGCGCCTTTAAAATTTGGAAGCCTGCCTTCACTTCCTCAACGGGATCCGCTGTGAGGGAAACCCGAATCGTTGAACCGATGCCGTCAGACAAAAGACTGCCGATTCCAATTGCATTTTTAATGATCCCCATCTGAGCCGTTCCCGCTTCGGTCACCCCTAAATGAAACGGATAATCGCAAATCTTATTCAACAACCGATATGCGGCAATCATACGTTGAACGTCGGAGCTTTTAATCGAAATAATAGTATCTTTAAAATCAAGCTTTTCAAGAATACGCACGTGGCGCATGGCGCTTTCCACCAACGCTTCCGGCGTGGGCGAGCCGTATTTTTCCAGAATTTCCTTTTCAAGAGAGCCGCCGTTCACGCCGATACGGATCGGAATACCGTTATCCTTGCAGGCATCAACAACGGCCTTAATCTTTTCTTCGGATCCGATGTTACCGGGGTTAATGCGAATTTTATCAACTCCCGCCTTAATGGAAGCGAGTGCTAAGCGGTAATCGAAATGGATATCGGCAACGATCGGCGTCGAGACTGCTTTTGTTAAGCGGCGGATGGTTTCAACGGAATCCATATTGGGGATACTGAGCCGGATGATCTCGCAGCCTGCTTTTTCCAAAGCAACGGCCTGCTTAACGGCGGCATCGTGATCGCCGGCAGGTGTATTCAGCATGGATTGCACGTAAATATGCTTGCCGCCCAATATTAAATTTCCAACCCGCACCGTTTTGGACACC
>CAZIQE010000014.1:0-3018 GCA_964541385.1 uncultured Eubacteriales bacterium
AGCCGCAAAGCCCAGCATTCTTTGCATAAGGCTCTGCGAGATCTTAACCGCCTTGATTCTGTCGTAGCTGAAGGTATTGGTGTGTCTCTCGATCAGTCCGTAAGAGATCCGAATGTCGTTCCCACGTTTGGTGATTTTAAAATCGTGGTATCCCACAAACGAATGGATCAGGCAGCAGATAAAGGAGAACGTTGAAAACAGCAGCATAGCGCCTATTGTGATCAAAAAGGCATAGAGGAAATACTGCCCCCAGGTGCCGAGGAAATTCTGCTGCAGCATCAGCTTGCAAACGCCGAGAACGGTGATCGCCAGTATGCCGAATAATGCCGTGAAAAATGCGGTGGAGGCAATATTGATCAAGGTATAAAGCATTTTCTTTCCGGAGGTAAAACGGTAGAGGCTATCCTCATCGGAAAGAAGGGTTTCTTCTGCAGAGGTGTTTGTATCGTTTCCCTTCAGCGCATTCAATTCATTGATCAGGGAGTCAACGGTCTTTCCTTTTTCGATAATGATAATTTCCGCCTGATGTGCGGTATTGGTGGATCCGCTGTCCACCGTTAAAACCGCAATGCCGAAGATTCTTTGAAACAGATTTTGCTTTTTATTGATTGCGTGTACTTTCTTATAGTTTAACACAGAACGCTTTCTGAAGAACACGCCTCTCTTGCATTTGATCTCCGTTTCCGTCAGTTCGTATCCGGAGGTCTTGTAATACATAATCCTGTAGAAGATAAAGCAGAGATAGATCACAACGAACGCAATGACAAAAACAGGAGCCGCCACAACGATATTTTCTGCATTTAATTCATCATTCAGAAAGAAATCCTTGAAGAAAATGAAAAGGATCACAAGACTGCCGAATAGATCCGACAATAAATAGGAATAGATATATCCTTTGTCAAATCTCTTCATTTCTCAATTCCTCAATTCTTGCTTCGAGTTTATTTTCAAACTCATCGATCATATGATCCGCCTCATCGGTCGTGAGGGTGGAAATGGCAAAATTCGAACCCGCAGTTGAAATGGTAACGCCGCTCAGCTTCAGCATCATCATAAGCGGTCCCTGGGTTCTGTGCAGATCCTGGATCTGGCAAATGGGGATCACAACTCTCTGCCGGAAGATCACCCCTTTTTTCACAATAATGCGCTTATCGTCGTAGCCCCACGCATACATTTTATAGCGCAAAGCGGGCATAATCAGCGTGATGCAAAGGAGCAAAGCAACGGGGATCCCGATCCATAACGAAACGGCGAGTGTTGCGTTATCCGGTGCTCCCGCCGCATCCAGAATCGCCATCACGCCGGCAAAGAGGCAAATGAGCACCAGCGAAATAAACGATGCCTGAATGTACCATAATTTCAGCACGCTTTTATCCAATTTTTTCATGTTCATTTGAAGATCCCTCCTGAAATTTTTTACGCTTTCCAAACTGCCTTAACGATGTTTTTGATTTTCGGAGCCGTTCCGTACATCAAAACGCCAACACGGTATATTTTGGCGGAAAGAATGCCGATTCCGATGGTAGAACCAACCAGAATGGCGATCGATACGGCAATTTCATACCACGGTACAGTACTCATAGCGATCCTGGTAAACATTGCCATAGGCGAAGTGAACGGAATAAAAGAGCAAACTTTCATCAATAGATTGTCTACGCTTCCGCTTGACATCGAGAAGACCACGACCATAAATCCGAAAATGAAAAGAAACGTGATCGGCTGCACGGCGGTATTGATATCCTCCAGCTTTGAAACGGTGGAGGAAACGGCACCGTAGAGAAAAGCATAGATCAGGAAGCCGAGCAGGAAGAAAACGAGCATATAGATGAACAGCCCAAGCGGAATATCGAAGATGGAGTTAATGATCCCAACGTCGCCCCAATAGGATTTATTCATATGATAGAAAAGAAGTGCCGAGCCGAAGATGGCAACCAGCTGAACCAGCCCCGCCATACAAGCCGCCAAAACCTTGCCGAACATCATATTGATGGGCTTTGCGCTTGTGATCAAGAGCTCCATCGCTCTTGAGCTTTTTTCCGTTGCAACGTTCATGGCAACCATCTGACCGTAGAGCAGGATCACCATATACAAGGCAAAAATCATAATGTAGGTATAGAAAAAGTTCTGCATCTGATCCTTGCCGAGGCTTTCCACTTCGCTTTCGATCTGAATATCCATAACCCCGGCAACGTCTTCGGCGGTCATCCCGCCCTTGAGCATCGCATTCACTTGATACACCCGCTGTAAAACGCCGGTTGCGGTATCAAGCTTCATATCATACATCGAGAGGTTATTCACGTAATAGGTGAGCGATTTTGCTCCGCTCATCACAAAAGCGCACTCCGCCCCGCCGGAGGTGATTTGATCCTTGATGGCGCTGATTTCCGCATCCGTGATCCGAACGTCGTAATCGGGAAAGGCGGCGGCAAATGCAGTTTTCACCGCATCCGATTGCGCTTTATCCTCTGCCTTCACCAGCATAACGGAACGGCTTGCAGGGGCATCGTTCGGATCGTCCGATTTAAATAAGGCAGTGATCCGTGGGAAGAACATCACAACGGCAATCGCCGCCATCAAAAAGATCGTTACGCCGACAAACGCCTTATTCTTCGCAAAATTAGTGAGTTCAAATTTGAGTATTTTCCCAAACTGCTTCATCGCTTAGCCCTCCTTTGCAGATTCGCCTGCGTATTCCACGAAAATATCGTTGAGGGAAGGCTCAAAGACCTTGATCTCGTCAACGTCGTAGCTTTCTGCAAGGTGCGTCATCGTGGCTTTCTTTTCGTGTGCATCGTTCAGGCGGATCATCAGGCTGCCGTTGTCCATACGGGTGCAGGCGGGGCCGAATTCGGCAAGGATGGCGTCGGGTGCTTCCGTGCGAACGACCAGACGGTCTCGGGGATAGTCACGCTTGATATCGTGCAGATCACCCTGAAGGGCAACAACACCGTTATTGAGGATCGCAATGCGATCGCAGAATTCTTCTATGTAGTTCATCTGATGGCTGGAGAAGAGAAC
>CAZIQE010000015.1:0-3350 GCA_964541385.1 uncultured Eubacteriales bacterium
GCTAAAAGCCTGCCGACTTTAACACCGGCAGGCTTTTTTAGTATAGAAAGTTTTTGAGGGATCCAAGGGGACTTTTTACAAAAAGTCCCTTTGGTTGGCGGAAATTCTCCAGTCGGCGCCCAGAAGCAGGTTCAGATCTTGGCGGTAGCGGGCATCGATGTCGGAGATCAGTTGATCGGCGGGTTGCTCCAGTATGGCAGAGGCGGAGCCGTAAACCATCATCAGATGGCGTGTATCCTCGATGCGGATGCCCATCGCCGCCAGGCGAGCCAGTTCTTCTTCGGTAAACTGGGCTTTCAGGTTGGCGACCTCCTGCTCCTTCAGAAAATAATCATAGGTGCCGTAGGTCCACGCACTCAGATCCGTTTCGGAAAGTGCGGGGTACCGAAGCTTCAACGCCTTGGCGGTGGAGGGATCCAGCCTCCAGGCGGCACGCAATTGCCGATAATCGGAGTAATTCATATCCGCCAATTCATTTTGGCGGACGCCGTGCGCCATAAGCTCCTTATAGTATGCTTCGGCATTGCCGAAGGAGGAAAGCGGAGTGGTATTCAGGATCCGGCTTTCGTCCAGCTTGGGGGTGGTGATTCCGGCGGTGGCGGGGAGCATAATATCCTTTAAGAGTGCGCCGGCGTTGCCGCTTTGCTCATAGGCTAAAAGTGCGGTCTTGACCTCCTCCACCGTATAGAGGGGAGCGGCGGCCTCGACCTCCTCTAAGGGAGCGGAGCCGGACAAAAATACGTTGCAAAACAGACCGACGGTCAATACCGCAACCGCCAACAAGAGAAACGTTCTGCCCTTCAGTTTCTTCATAAGAATCGCTCCTTTCACCTTTCTTCAATTTTAAGATATCACAGGTCAAGATGAAATTCCAATTAATTTTTCCAACAGTTTGGTTACATCCTGTAATATTTTCCGAAAATATTACAGAACCTTAACAAATAATAAAATAAAACTGCCCTCCTGAAGGAGGGCAGTTGCATTTTGTAAGAATTTACGCTTTTTTCTGAACAACGAATTTGATTATAAAGAGGGTTGCGATCATCAGAGCCAGAGAAACGCCTAAAACAACAAATACGTTCTGAACAAAGCCGGCGAGCAGATAGCCCACGAGGCTGATCCCGGCAACGGTCATAGCGTAGGGAAGCTGGGTAGAAACGTGCGCCACATGGTCGCTTTGTGCACCGGTCGAAGCCATAATGGTGGTATCGGAGATGGGGGAGCAATGATCGCCGCAAACGGCGCCTGCCAGGCAGGCGGAGATGCAGATGATCACCATGGTGGGGATCGAACCGCCCTCACCCACGTTGGCGAGCGAATCCTTGAATACGTCGGTTACGATGGGGATCAGGATCCCGAAGGTTCCCCAGGAGGTACCGGTGGCGAACGCCAGCAATATGGCAACCAGGAACAGGATGGCGGGCAGGAGGATCTGCAGAGCGGTTGCACCCTTCACCACGCCGGAAACAAAGGTGCCGGCACCCAGAAGCCCGGTCATAGACTTTAAGCCCCAGGCGAAGGTCAGGATCAGGATGGCGGGAACCATCTGCTTGAAGCCCTCGGGCAGAGCCTCGGTGCATTCCTTAAAGGAAAGCACCCTGCGTGCCATAAAGTAGATCATATCCACGATCAAAGCGGCAATGGAGCCGATCGCCAGACCGTAGGCGGCATCGCAGCCGGCAAAGGCCTCGATGAACGAGGTGCCGCTGAAGAACCCGCCGGTGTAAATCATACCGACTACGCTCAATACGATCAATACCACAACGGGCAATATCAGATCGATCACCCTTCCCTTGGTGTTGCCGGGGATCTTTTCGGCATCTGCGTAAGGGCTGCCGGCTTCGGAGAAGAGATCCCCCTTGCGGGCGTTCTCCTCGTGGCGGCGCATGGAGCCAAAGTCAAAATCGCCCATGGAAATGATGATCACCATGGCGATGGTCAGAAGGGCATAAAGATTATAGGGGATGGTCTGAATGAACAAAGAGATGCCGTTCACGCCCTCCACGGTGCCGCTGACAGCAGCCGCCCAGGACGAAATGGGGGCAATGATGCAGATGGGAGCGGCGGTGGCATCGATCAGATAAGCCAGCTTTGCCCGGGAAATATTGTGTTTATCGGTGATGGGGCGCATCACGCTGCCCACGGTGAGGCAGTTGAAATAGTCGTCCACAAAGATCAATGCGCCCAAGCCGAAGGTGGCAAACTGAGCGCCCCGCCGCCCCTTAATCTTGGTGGCAGCCCAGTCCCCGTAGGCACGGCTTCCGCCGGCTCGGTTCATCATCACCACCAGGGCACCTAAAACCACCAGGAAGATCAGAATGCCCACGTTCCATGCATCGGAGAGGTTGGCGACCAGCCCGTCGTGAACAACGGCGTTGAACATCGTTTCAAAACTGAACTTGCCGTCCCCGACTGCATACAGAATACCGCCGGAGAGGATCCCGATGAACAAGGAGGAATAAACCTCTTTGGTGATCAGCGCCAGCACAATGGCGATCACCGGCGGCAAAAGCGACCATGCGGTTTCATTAAAGAAAGAGGTATAAGCCTCTTCGGCGGCCGCCTCCTCTGCAAAGCAGGCAATGGAGAAGAGCCCCATCATCAGCAGAACAGCGATCAGGATCAGACCGATCTTGCGTAACTTTGAATTTTTCATAAATTCCTCCTAAATCTGCAACAAAAAACCTGCATCAGGCTCACCGTCGGGTGCTCCTTATGCAGGCAATCATCATACATAAGATGGCACTCCACAAAATTTGTGACAGTCCGGCGCATCTTCTGCGCCGGCCCAGTGATTTTTCAGGGAAACGGGGAAAAAGAAAAATCACTTCGGCGGTTGCCCCTTTCAAACCGCTTTTTTATCCCCAAAACGGCCATACTCTTGGCGAACCGCGCCTCCATCGGCTGGTATTTTGTTTAATTATGGAAAAAGAGTAACATATTCAAAGCAGAAAGTCAATCATTTTTAAAGAAAAATGCCCGATTCATTAGAATCGGGCATTTGCAGGCACCAAACCTTCCCCGTTCGGTGCTTTTTGTTTTGGTGCGGGCGACAGGACACACCTTGCTACGCAATGCGTTCTGCTTGCCGACCGCTCCGCACTGCTCGCGGTACCCGTCTGCGCACCTCATTGCTAAAAAACAGTCGCACC
The DNA here is from genome assembly GCA_964541385.1 of uncultured Eubacteriales bacterium. Taxonomy (GTDB): domain Bacteria; phylum Bacillota; class Clostridia; order Oscillospirales; family QAKW01; genus QAKW01. The sequence goes on from CAZIQE010000015.1 coordinate 3,153, forward strand.
GGACTGTTTTTCTTAACGCAATGAGCCTCCTTGAGGTTCAAGTCCTCCCGGATTCATACGCAAAACAAAAAAACACCCCGAAGGGTGCTTTTTGTTTTGGTGCGGGCGACAGGACTTGAACCTGCACGTCGAAGACACCAGATCCTAAATCTGGCGTGTCTGCCATTCCACCACGCCCGCATAATTATTTGGTTTTGA
>CAZIQE010000016.1:0-2927 GCA_964541385.1 uncultured Eubacteriales bacterium
CGAAATCTGCACTCTTTTTTGAGCGTGGGGGCTCCTGCCCCCTCCATCCCACACCGTTCTGACTGAAAAGGCACAGACCGCAGAAAATAAAACATTGATAAAGTGGCTACCTATTTCTGATATGTGATGAAATGGGTAGCCGCTTCTCTTTTTTATTGCTCTTTTTAAAGGAAGAAACTCGGCTTAGACCGAGTTTCTATTGAATTTTTCCCACTTTCCGCCAAAACGCCCTCTCGCCACGTCAAAAGAAAGAAAATCCGCTCCTTTTGCTTAACGCAAAATCCACTCCCTTCTTTCTTTTTCCTTCTTGCCCCAACAAAACTTCGTTTTGCCGGGGAGCCCCAATTGTACAACTTCGGGACGTTTTGACGAAATCTGCACTCTTTTTTGAGCGTGGGGGTTCCTACCCCCTCCATCCATTTTCGCTCTAACTGAAAAGGCACAGACCGTGAGAAAAGGAACAAAATATAAATTTCAGAAATTGTGCAGAAAAATTTCTGAAATGACCAAAAATGTAAGAAAAAACCCAAAAATCCCTTCAGAAATGGTGCAGAAAAATTTCTGAAATGCCCCAAAAGTGCAAACGATTGCAGAAAATTTATTTCAGAAATTGTGCAGAAATATTTCTGAAATTTCTCGGAAAGCAAGAAATGACAAGAAATAACAAGAAATGGCTGGATATATTTCAGACTTTGTGCAAACCCCGGCTCCCTCGTCAGAGGGAGCCGGGGTTTTCCAATTCCTCTTTTATTATTTTTTGCGGGGATAGGGTTCTTTGATATCGGTCAGACCGGCGAGATAATCCATACTGGTATTCAATGCTTTTGCAATTTTCACGCATTGCTCAAAGGTATAATACCGTTTGCCACTCTCTATTTTGGAATAATCGCTTTGGTCAATACCCGTTAACATCTGCATTTTGATTTGTGTAAACCCACGCTCTTTTCTCAACTCTTTCAATCTGCTCATTCATAACACCTCATTTAAATTATGGCAAATTGACCTATTGACATTAGGGTGAAATTGACCTAATATATGTTTACGGTGACTGCCTGAGAGAATAAACTTTATTTATTGCCTTTTTTCTCTCCCTCTGTCTTTTTGCAGAACAAAAAGACGCCTCCCTCGTCAGAGGGAGGCAGGAATTTTCAATTGCTTGATAAAACGGGTAGCCGCTTTTTATTTTTTGCGGGGATAGGGTTCTTTGATATCGGTCAGACCGGTCAGATAATCAATGCTTGTTTGATAAAATTCTGCCAGTTTTATAAATGTGTCAATCGGAACGTTTAATTTGCCGATTTCATAATCGGAATATGTCGTTTGATGTATTTTTAATAAATCCGCCATCTGTTTTTGGGTTAAATCCCGATCCTCTCGCAGATCCCTTAATCGTTTGAACATCATAATCACCTCGTAAGATCATTATGCCCTAAGGGATATTGCCTTATTGACTTTTAAGGGATATTCCCTTAAAATTACTTGTGAAAGGATGTGAAAAGGATGGAAAGTTGCTGTTTTCTTGGTCACAAAAACTGCCCGAATAACATTGATGTAGAGGAAGCGTTAAAAAAGAAAAAGCATATTATCAACTTGGGTGCTTTTAACATCATATGAGAAAAAATCAGAGATCCGGGAAGTCGTTTCCTCCCGGATCTCTGTCAGCAGGTTTTCGAGTTTCTCAGGTTGTCCCTTGGGGGACACGGGGAGCACGCTTGCTCCCCGGAGGGGGATCATTCCTCCGTTTGTTCGGCGGGTTCTTCGTCGGGCTCTTCGTCACGCTCGGTGAGGGCGATATCGATCACTTTATTGCCCTCGTCCAGGCGAACCACCCGCACGCCCTGGGTAGACCGGCTGAGCACGGGGATTTCCTCCACCTTTGTGCGGATCATAATCCCGCCGGAGGTGATTGCCAGAAGGTCGTCGCCCTCCTTCACCATCCGAACAGCCGCCACCAACCCGGTCTTATCGGTGATATTATAGGCAGAAACGCCCTTTCCGCCCCGGGTCTGCACCCGGAAATCATCGATCTTGGTTCGTTTGCCGTAGCCATTCTCGGTGATGGAAAGGATCTCCTGCCCCTCCTCGGGGATACACATTCCAACCACATAGTCGCCCTCGTCCAGGCGAATGCCCCGCATTCCCCGGGTCACCCGGCTCATCGGGCGAACGTCGGATTCATCGAAGCGGATGCCCTTGCCCTCGTGGCTGCAGAGCAGCACGCAATCGTCGCCGGTGGTATAGCGCACCTGGATCAGCTCGTCGCCCTCATCCAGAATAATGGCGATCACGCCGGTTTTGCGGATATTATCGTATTCCGTGACCGGCGATTTTTTAACCACGCCGTTGCGGGTCACCATCAGAAGGTTGCCCTCGCCCTTAAATTCGGGCACACGGATCATCGTGCTGACCTTTTCTTCCGCCTGCAGGGGCAGTAAATTCACCACGTTGGTGCCCTTGGCGGTTCTGGAGCTTTCCGGCACCTCGTAGCCCTTCATTTTATAGACCCGACCCTTGGTCGTGAAGAAGAGGATCACGTCGTGGGTGGTTGCCGTGAAGATATTCTTCACCACGTCGGTTTCCTTGGTCTTCATCCCGGTGATGCCCCGTCCGCCACGGTGCTGTGTTTTATAAGTGGCGGGCAACTGCCGTTTAATGTAGCCGGCCTCTGTCAGCGTGAAGATGCTGTTTTCAACCGGGATCAGATCCTCGTCCTCCAGCCCGATCTCACCCACGCCGATCTCGGTTTTGCGGCTATCGCCGAATTTATCGGCGATTTTCAGAAGATCCTCCTTAATGATCGCCCGCACCCGCTCATCCTTCGCCAGAATATCCTCCAGATCGGCGATCTTTATCAGCACCTCGTGATATTCATTTTCCACCTTTTCCCGCTCCAGACCGGAAAGCTGCCCTAAGCGCATTTCCACAAT
>CAZIQE010000017.1:0-6476 GCA_964541385.1 uncultured Eubacteriales bacterium
ATTGTTCACAAGAAATGGCAAGAAATCACAAGAAATAACCAGAAATGGCAAGAAATCACAAGAAATGGCAAGAAATGACCGGAAATAGCCGGAAATTCATTTCAGAAATCGTGCAGAAATATTTCTGAAATTTTTAAGCGATAAAAGATGGGGGAGGCTTCTCCTGCGAATTTGATCTTAAAACCCCCTCTTTCTTGCAACGGTGATTTTTGTTGCAAGAAAGAGGGGGTTCTGTTTGATCATACATTGTTGCGTGGTATGCGGGTTCAAAATACCTCATAACCCCCTTTGGGGGTGCAGAGTCCGCTGACTCTGCGGGGGCAGTTTTACGCTATAATATTCAATAATACTTCTACCATTTTATCCATCGCCTTCACAGGGATCAGTTCGTTCACACCGTGGAAAAACATTCCGCCGGTAGAGAGGTTGGGGCAGGGCAAGCCCCGGAAGGAAAGGCGTGCGCCGTCGGTTCCGCCCCGGATCGCCACCACCTTGGGGGCAACGCCGGCTCGCTCCATAGCCGCCTTGGCGGTTTCCACAATATGCATATGGGGCAGGATCCTCTCCCGCATATTATAGTAGCTGTCCTGCAAGGTCAGCTCGAAGGTTCCGGCACCGTAAACCCGATTGAGATAATCGGTGAGTTCGGTGACGAACGCCTTGCGCCGCAGGAATTTTTCCTTATCGTGATCTCGGATGATCATCGCAATTTCCGCCCGGGTTTCATCGCCGCTAAGGCGATTCACGTGATAAAATCCTTCATATTTCTCCGTATGGGCGGGGGTTTCGGCGGGCGGCAGGCGATTGATGAGCTCCACCGCCAGAAGGGCGGCGTTTTTCATCTTATTCTTTGCCTCGCCGGGATGGATATTGATCCCGTTCACCACCCATTTTGCCGAGGCGGCGTTGAAGTTTTCATATTCGATCTCGCCCAGCTCCCCGCCGTCCACGGTATAGCCCCATTGAGCACCCAGCTTTTCAAGATCCAGAAGATCTGCGCCGCTCCCGATCTCCTCATCCGGCGTAAAGCAGAGGGCGATCCGCCCGTGCTTCCGAGCAGGCTCCGCCATCAGAATAGCGGCCGCCGCCATAATCTCGGCGATGCCCGCCTTATCGTCGGCACCCAGCAGGGTATTGCCGCCGGTCACGATCAGATCCTCCCCGGCATAGTCCGTGAGACCCGGAAACCGTTTCAGATCCGTTACCGTGCCGTTTTCAAGGGTCAAATCCCCGCCCCCATAGCGCACGATACGGGGCGAAACATTTTCGCCCGGCGCATCGGGCGAGGTATCCATATGGGCGATCAATGCCACGCAGGGCACCGCTTCCTTTCCTTCCGAAGCCGGAATCCAGCCGTAAACGTAGCCGTTTTCGTCCATATGGGGATTTTCCAGCCCCAATTCCTTCATCTCTTCTACTAAGGCAGCACCCAGCATTTTCTGACCCGCCGTTGTAGGACTGCCGACTCCGTTTTCATCGGAGGCGGTGGAAAATTTTGCATATTTGATAAACCGTTCCTGCACCGTCATCATTGATCTCTCCTTGATCATCTTTTTGATTTATTATAGCATATATCCTTCATTTTATCTACTAAAATTTAAAAGACCCCCGGTCACATTTGTGACCGGGGGTCTTTTATGAATGGCTTACTTCAAAGAAGCAAAATGGAAATACTTAAAGCCCAGAGGAGAGGAGAAGAAGCCCTGAATATCCTTGCTGCACATAAAGATATCGGTGTAGTAGTAGATCGGGCAGATTGCGCCGGTCTCCATCAGGATATTTTCAGCCTTATGCATCAGCTCAAAACGCTTAGCAGCATCGGTGGAGGTCTTCACTTCATTGATCAGAGCGTCATAGGACTGAGCCCAGGTCTTGCCGCCGTCATAACCGGCATAAGAAGCGTGTTCGCCCTTACCGAACTGAGAATCGTTGTTACCGGAAGAGGTGATCCACATATCCAGGAAGGAGATCGGATCGTTATAGTCACCCAGCCAGCCGTTACGGGCAACAGAGTAGTTGCCTTCTTTACGGGTGTTCAGGAAGGTGGCCCATTCCTGCTTCTCAACGGTTACGGTGATGCCATAATTGCCCCATACGTTCTGCAGATAAGCGGCAACAGCTTCGTGACCGGAACCTTCATTGGTGATGTAGTTAACGGTGGGGAAGCCGACAACCTTGTTATCGGAAACGGTGAATTTACCGGAGGAGGTTGCAACCTCGGTCAGGATCTTCATCGCTTCTGCGCAGTTTGCGGTATAGTCTTCTTTAGCAACGCTGTAGTAGCCTTTACCGTCGCCGTTCACACCGTTCTTGGAGATGTATTCGGCGCCATCGGGCTCGGTCAGACCCATTGCAACGAAACCGGCAGCGGGAACCTGGCCAGCCTGGCCAATCTCTTCTACAACATAGTTACGGTCGACCATCAGACCCATGGCCTTTCTGATCTTAGCTTTTTCTTCCTGAGTGAAATCTTTGAAAGCGGGATCGTTTACGTTAAAGGAAACGTAATAGGTACCCAGCTGACCTTCAACGAAGAATTCATCGGGATTGCTGGCTTTCAGATTAGCGATTTCGTCGTTGGGAACGGAATCGATAAACTTATAAGAGCCGTTCTTGAAGTTGGAGAGCAGGGAAGCATCGTCGTCGTTGAAAGCGAAGGTGATCTTATCGGAAACAACACGATCTGCATCGTAGAAGTTTTCGTTCTTCTCCAGAACCATTTCGGTCTGGGTGAAGGAGGTTACCTTATAAGCGCCGTTACCGATGTAGGTTTCGGGAGAGGTAGCCCAAGCTTCGCCCTTTTCGGTGATGATGTCTTCACGAACGGGCATATAAGCGGGGAAAGCGCAGAGCTCATAGAAGTAGGGAACGTCAACAGTCAGAACAACGGTCAATTGTTTGCCGTCTTCGGAAGCGGTAACGTTCAGAAGCTTCTTCTCGCCGATCAGTTTGCCGTCTGCATCATAGGAGCCAACCAGATCACTATAACCGTCGATTACTTCGAACATATAGCCGTAGTCAGCACCGGTTGCGGGATCTGCAGCTCTGTTCCAAGCATAAACGAAATCCTTGGCGGTCAGAGCGGTGCCGTCACTCCACTTCAGATCATCACGCAGAGTGAAGGTGTAAGCGGTTTTGCCATCAGCCTGTTTCTCGCCGGTAGGCAATTCTTTGGCCATCTGGGGAACCAAAACCAGCTTGCCGTTTTCGTCCTGCTCGTATCCGACCAAGCCGGCGAAAACGTGGATAATGTAGGTAGCGCCGTCAACAGCACTGTTGAGAGCGGGGTCTACAGTATCCGGATAGGCGCCAACGTTTAAAACCATAGCGCCTTCTTTTTTGCCGCAAGAGGACAATGCCACTGTGCAGCTGAGGAGCATTGCTATAACCAGCAATAAACTCAATGCCTTTTTCATAGGTTCATTCCTCCTATACTTTTTATTAATTAGCCCAAGGCGGGGCATAATTACAGATTATGGCAAGCCACTCTATGGCCGGATGCGATCTCCTTAAGCTCGGGCATCGATTCGGCACACTTTTCGGTGGCTCTGGGGCAGCGGGTGCGGAAGGGGCAGCCGCTGGGCATATGCAGGGGGCTCGGAACGTCCCCCTCCAGGTGGATCCGCTCATTGGCACGGGCGACCTTGGGATCGGGCACCGGCACGGCGGAAAGCAGAGAAATGGTATACGGATGCAGGGGATGATGATAGAGCTCATCGGAAGGACCGATCTCGATCAGCTTCCCCAGATACATCACGGCGATCCGGGTGGAGATATGCTTCACCACCAGAAGATCGTGGGCGATAAAGAGATAGGTGAGACCCAGCTTTTGCTGAAGATCCTCAAACATATTCACCACCTGCGCCTGGATCGAAACGTCCAGAGCGGAAACCGGCTCATCGCAGACGATGAACTTCGGATCCACCGCTAAAGCCCGGGCGATTCCGATCCGCTGACGCTGACCGCCGGAAAATTCATGGGCATAGCGGGAGGCGTGCTCATCGGGCAGACCCACCAGATCCATCAGATAGCGGATTTTATCCGCCCGCTCTTTCTTATTGGAATAGAGCTTATGCACGTCCAGAGGCTCGCCGATGATATCGCTGACGGTCATTCGGGGATCGAGAGAAGAATAGGGATCCTGGAACACCATCTGCGCCTCTTTGCGAAATTCCCGGATATCCTTGGGATCCTTGATCAGCTTCCCTTCGAACCAGACCTCGCCGGCGGTGGGCTTATAAAGCTGCAGAATGGTGCGGCCGACGGTGGTTTTACCGCAGCCGGATTCTCCAACCAAACCCAGGGTTTCCCCTTCCTTGATCTCGAAGGAAACGTCATCCACCGCCTTCAGGGTGAGGGACTTCATAAATCCGCTGGGAATACGGAAATATTCTTTCAGATTTTTTACTTCGAGAAGATTTTTTCGCTCATTCATCTTGATACATCTCCTCTACTTCTTTTTCGGTGAGGGCACCGGCGGCGATCGCATCCTTCACGTTATGCCAGCAACTGGAAATATGATCTTCATTGACCCGCATTTCCTTTGCCTTATGCGTGAGACACACCTTCATACAAGCATCGCAGCGTGGCGAGAAGGGGCAGCCGTCCGGCATATTCAAAAGGTCTACCGGCGTTCCGCCGATGGGCTCCAAGCGTTTCCCATCGGTATTCACCGTGGGGATGGAGCGCATCAGACCCTTGGTATATTCGTGTTTGGGATTATAGAAGATCTCGTCTGCCGTACCCCGCTCGCAAACCTCGCCGGCGTACATCACGATCACTTCATCACACATCTCCGCCACAACGCCCAGATCGTGGGTGATCATAATAATCGCCATACCCAGCTTTTTTTGCAGATCCTTCATCAGATCCAGAATCTGCGCCTGGATCGTCACGTCCAGGGCGGTAGTGGGTTCATCGGCGATCAGGATATCGGGCTCGCAGGCAAGCGCCATTGCGATCATCACCCTCTGGCGCATACCGCCGGAAAATTCATGGGGATATTGCTTGATCCGCTTTTCGGGCTCGTTCACGCCCACCAGCTCCAGCATTTCGATGGCACGGGCACGTGCCTCTTCCTTATTCCGATCCGTATGGAGCATAATCGCTTCCATCAGCTGATTGCCGATGGTGAAGACCGGATTCAAACTGGTCATCGGATCCTGGAAGATGATACTGATATTATTGCCCCGAACGGAGGCCATTTTCTCCTTGGAGGCACCCACCAGCTCTTCTCCGTTCAAAAGCACGCTGCCGCCCACGATCCTGCCCGGATGGGAGAGGATCTGCATAACGGAATAAGCGGTTACGCTCTTGCCGGAGCCGGATTCGCCCACGATGCCCAGCACCTTTCCCTTCTCCAAAGAGAAGGAAACGCCGTTCACCGCCTTCACTTCACCGGCGGGGGTAAAAAAGGAGGTTTTCAAATCGGTTACTCTTAATAATTCCATCGTGCTACCTCCCTACTTCTTCAGCTTGGGATCGAAGGCATCCCGCAGACCGTCGCCCACCAGATTCAAAGAGAGAACGATCAGGCAGATGGCAACCGCCGGGATCACCAGACGATAGGAATAACTGAAAATACCGGAAAGGGCTTCGGATGCCAGAGAGCCCAAGGAGGGCATCGGCATATTCACGCCCAGACCCAGGAAGCTTAAGTAGCTTTCCGTAAAGATTGCGGAAGGGATCTGCAGAGCGGTGGAAATGATCAAAACGCTGATGCAGTTCGGCAGCATATGCCGGCGGATGATGTGTCCGCCCTTGGCACCGATGGAGCGTGCCGCCAAAACGTAGTCCTGCTGCTTGATGGTGAGGATCTGGCCACGGATCAGCCGTGCCATACTCACCCAATAAAGCAGGGCGAATACGATAAAGATACTGATCATCCCGGTTCCCAGCTTCGCCAGCGCCGTTCCCTGCAGAGCGGTATCCAAAACCGGGCGCAGCGTTTGATTCAGCACGGTGGCGAGCAGAATGATCATCAAAAGATCGGGCAGGGAATAGATGATATCGACAATACGCATCATAATCAGATCGACCTTCCCGCCGTAATAGCCGGAAACGGACCCGTAGATGGCGCCGATGATCAACACGATGATGCTGGCAAAGAAGCCAACCGCCAAGGAGATCCGGGCGCCGTAGATCACACGGATGGCGTAATCACGTCCGTGGGCATCGGTGCCGAAAATATGGGGGAAGATCTTTTCGCCGTTTGCCATCCGCTCCTGCTCGGTTTTCCCGAACTCAAAGGGCTTCAGGTTATTATAGGATGCATCGGTGGCGCCCTGGCTCACGCCGAGCATCTCATCATAGCTATAGGGATAAATAAACGGTACAAAGACGGCGATAAACACAACGATCGCAACAATAACGAGGCAGGTCATTGCCACTTTGTTTTTGGCGAACCGGCGCATACCGTCTTTCCAGAAGGTGGTGCTTTCCCGCATACGGGTCTGCAGAGCCTTCTCTTCATCGGT
>CAZIQE010000018.1:0-5427 GCA_964541385.1 uncultured Eubacteriales bacterium
TTAAGCCTCGGTTTCTGTTTTGAAGTTACGGTTTAAAAAGATTCGCTGAACGGGTAATCCCAGCAAAGTGAAAAGCAGGGAAAGAAGAAACTGTTTCAGAGAGAGCATTTTCGCCAGCGCCTTGAATTCCGTAAAACGCAGGATCAGATAGAAAAGAATCGCCAAACCCAGAAACAGAACGCCCGCTCCGGCGGTGAGCCGGATCAAAAGCCCTGCCAAACCCCGGGTGGAAAAAACGATGCTCCAAATCAGCAAGGCTCCCCCGAGGAACGAAAACGCCAGCCACCACCAAATGAGAAAAACAGCCCATAAGCTCCCCTTTTTAAGACCCCCCAGCCGGATCGTATAGTAGATCTGCCCGATGGGCAGGCAGCCCGGCAGGCGGGAATGGATCCTTCGGCGTTTCCCCTCCGGCAGGAACGCCAATATGCCGGAAAACCAGCAAATGAGCAAAAGGAGCAGCCAAAGAATGCCCAAACCTAAAAGAACCTTGCTCCAAAGGGGGTTCTGCAAAATTGAAACCCATTTTGCAATTAGCTTCATTTCTTGTTTAACGCCCGCTCCAGCCAGATCTGACCGATATCCAGAGCATCATAAAGGCTCTTCTTTTCGCTCTTCTTTTTGGATCGCTCAAAGAAGGGAACGGTTTCGTCGGTGGTCAAAAGCTCAACGGATACCCGGGTGGGAATCCCGTCGGCAGAGCCATCGTCCTCCAGAATATGAATATAAACCACAAATTCGTCCTTGGGATCGCCGTAGTAAATATCGTTCTTGCAGCGAACCAACGGATAACCCTTATAAATGGGAAAAGGAAGCTTCTCCTTTTTGGAAACAGCCATGATATCTTCCTCCTCAATAATTTTTACCTCATTATTCTACCACAATTCCTTCGGGTTGTAAAGCCTATAATTTGGCGGGGGCAGTTTTCTGATCTTCCCCTCTTGCAATTATACGGAAACTTTTATATAATAATTAATACGACACAGAAAAGGGGCGAAAAAGGATGAAGTATCAATTTGAAGAAACCAGGATGCAATGCGTGGAGATCCCCACCCGGGTGGTGGACGGATTATTGGGCATTGCCACCGGTGCGCAGTTAAAAGTGCTGCTCTTTTTGATGCGCTTCGATAAAATGGCGCACGATACGGCGTCCATCGCCTCTTATTGCAATATTGCCCCGGAGGACGTGGACGGTGCCATTGATTTCTGGGTGAAGGAAAAAATCTTCGTGAAGGAGCAGGGCAAGCTGCGGCTGGTGAACACCGTCAAAACGGTTCAGACCCGGGAGCTGCCCAGGATTCAGGCGACCATCATTCTGGAGGAAACGGATCAAAGCTTCCGGGATATGGTGGCGGAGATCCAGCGGATCACCGGCAAAACGGTGAGCTCGATGCTACTCTCCCTCTTTTATAATATGGCGGAGAATCTGCATTTTTCGCCGGAAATGATTCTCCAATTGGTTGCCTATTGCAACAGTCTGGATAAATTTTCCTATCGGTATATGGAAACGGTGGCGGCGGATTGGTTTGATAACGGGATCGATACCTTTGAAAAGGCGGAAGCCCATATCGGCAAATTGGAATACGCCCGCAGCTTGGAAAATCGGCTGGCGAAGGCCTTCCGGATCGCAACCGCTTTTTCCAAAAAGCAGCGGGAGCAGATCGCCGTTTGGGCGTCTATGGGTCTAACGGAGGAATTGATCGTTGAGGCGTATAACCGGTGTATGGATCGGAAGGGGCAGATGAGCTTTGCCTATATGAATAAGATCCTGGAGGATTGGTATCAAAAGGGCTATCGCCGGGCGAAGGATATCATCGATCAGAAGCCGGAGGATACCGGCAGAAAACCCCATCAGGGTCTTTCCGAGCTGGAACGGAAAATGATTGAAAAAATGCAGGCAGGGGGGCGGTAACGAATGAATCATAAAGAGGAGCTTTGGGCGGCCTTTTCCGCAAGGCGTGCTCAAGCCATCTTTGAGGCGGCGGAACGCCGTGAGCGGGTTTACGCCGAAAATCCTGTTTTACAGAAGATGGATCAGGAGATCACCGAGGCGGGAAGCCGCTATTGCGCCGCCATGCTGAAGGGCGGAAACGGCGAGGCGGAAGCCAAGGAGCTCTCGGATCTGCAGCAAAAGCGGGCGCAGTTTCTCATCTCGGTGCAGGCGGATCTGGAGCCGCATTTTACGTGTTCGATCTGTGGGGACACCGGCCGCACCGAGGAGGGGCTTTGCCAATGCTTTAAGCGGGAGCTGATCGCCCGCAATTTTCAGCAATCGAATTTGGAGCAGCAGTTGGATCAACAGAGTTTTGAAAATTTCGATCTTTCTCTTTTCAGCAATGCCGCCCATAACGGTCTGCTTTCGCCCCGGGAAAATATGAAACGCATCTATGCGCTGGCGAAGGACTATACGGCTCGGTTTGATGAGCAAAACCGCAGTCTTTTGTTTGTGGGTGCCACGGGGCTGGGCAAAACGTTTCTTTCAACCGCCATCGCAAAGGCGCTTTTGGAGCAGGGCAGGAGCGTGATTTATATCAGTGCGCCGGAATTTGCCCGGCGGCTGGACGCCTCCCGGTTTAAGGATAGCGAAGCAGAGCTGGAGCCCTTTTTTGAATGTGATATGCTGATTCTGGATGATTTCGGCACCGAAAGCCGCACCGGCTATACCATGGCAACCCTCACCGATCTGATGGATCGGCGGATCCGGTGCGGAAAGCCGATGCTCTTTTCCACCAATCTGAATCTGGAGGGGATTCAGAACGCCTATGATGAGCGGATCGTATCCCGCTTGCTGGGGCATTTCATCTATTGCTATTTCTATGGCGACGATCTGCGCCGCAGGGCTTTTGAAAATGAATGAGCTGAACCGATTCGATGAATTGGACGATCTGCAGATGAACGGCTGGAGGCTTTGGCAAAACAGCCGTTTTTTCCGGTTCGGCACCGATGCGGTTCTGCTGGTGGATTTTGCCCGGTGCAAGCCGGAAATGAAGGTGATGGATCTTTGCAGCGGAACCGGCGTGATCCCCATTTTGATGCTCGCCAAGGGCGATGCATTGGAAGCGGCGGCGGTTGAAATTCAGCCCTATTTATGCGGGCTGATGCGCCGAAGCCGGGCGGAAAATCAATGCGAAAGCCGGCTGGAGATCTATCAGGGGGATCTGAAAGAGATCCGCTCGATGGTGCAGGGCGGGTGCTATGATTTGGTCACGGTGAATCCGCCTTATGAGCCCGTGGGTCGGGGCATTCCGGGCTCGAATCCCTATCGGGAGCTGGCACGCCGGGAGGAGGCGTGCACGCTGGAGGATGTGATCCGGGCGGCGGCATACCTGGTGAAGCCCGGCGGTCGGCTGGCGATGGTGCACCGCCCCTATCGGCTGGGCGAGGTTCTGCAAAAAATGGAGCAGGGCGGGTTTTCCCCCTCCCGTTTACGGTTGGCGGAGCCCAAGGCGGGGGAACCGGCGGTTCTGATTTTAGTGGAAGGCGTGCGGAGCGGGAAGCGGGAACTGATGATCGAACCCACCCTGATCCTGCATAACGCCGACGGATCGGAAACCGAAGAGCTGAAACGAATTTACCGAAGGGAGCAAAAATAGATGAGCGAGCCGGTTTTATATTTGGTGGGAACGCCCATCGGGAATTTGGGGGATCTTTCCCGCCGGTGCCGGGAGGTATTGGAGCAGGTGGATTTTATTGCTGCCGAGGATACCCGGAACACCTTGAAGCTATTGAATTATATGGGCATCCGCAAGCCGCTGATCAGTTATTTTGAGCATAATAAACGGGAGCGGGGCTTGGAAATTTTGAAACGCATCCGGGGCGGGGAAACCTGCGCCCTGGTGACGGATGCCGGAATGCCCGGCATCAGCGATCCCGGCGAGGATCTGGTGAAGCTTCTGGCGGAGGAGGGGTATGAGGTTTCGGTGGTGCCGGGACCTTGCGCTTTGATCAGCGCATTGGTGCTCTCCGGTCTGCCCACCGGCCGCTTTGCCTTTGAGGGCTTTTTATCCACCACCAAAAAGAATCGCCGGGAGCATCTGGAAAGCCTGCGTTATACCGGAGAAACGCTGATTTTCTATGAGGCGCCGCAGAAGCTTCGGGGCACATTGCAGGATCTTTACGCTTGCTTCGGCAATCGGCGGATCGCCCTTTGCCGGGAGCTGACGAAATTGCACGAAACGGTGCAGCGTGGCACGGTGGAGGAGATGATCGCTTTCTATGAAGAAAACGATCCACGGGGCGAATACGTGATCGTTCTGGAGGGTGCTGCGGATGAGCCCCGGGAGGAGGCGTTCTGGCAGAAGCTTTCGCCTGCCGCCCATGTGGAATATTATCTGCAAACGGGTCTTTCTAAAAAAGAGGCGATCAAGGCCGCCGCCAACGATCGGGGCGTGCCGAAAAATGAAGTATATAATGAGATTATGAGGAAAGATGATCTACACCGTAACGTTTAATCCCGCCCTGGACTATGTGATCCGGGTGAAGGATTTAAAATTGGGCGAAACCAACCGCTCCCTACGTGAAGAACTCTATTTCGGCGGTAAGGGCGTGAATGTTTCTTTGATCTTAAAGGAGCTGGGCAGGGATAGTATCGCCCTGGGGTTCGTGGCGGGCTTCACGGGAGCGGCGCTGGAAGAAAGCCTGCGGAAGCGGGGCATCAAAACAGAATTTATCCACCTGAAGGAGGGGCTCACCCGCATCAACGTGAAGATGAAGGGGGAGCAGGAAACCGAGATCAACGCCCGGGGACCCAAAATCGATGCGGACGCCATCGCTGCTCTTTGGGAGAAACTGAAAAAAATGCAGGCGGGCGATACTTTGGTGCTGGCGGGTAGTGTGCCTGCCGGATCACCGGCGGATCTCTATGCGCAGATCCTCAAAGCTTTAAAGGATCGGGGCGTGCGGTGCGTGGTGGATGCCGCCGGGGAGCTGCTGCGGAGCGTTTTGAAATACCATCCGTTTCTAATTAAACCCAACCGCCGGGAGCTGGAAGAGCTTGTGGGGCGGGTGCTGCATAGCGAAGCCGAGATCGCCGATGCGGCTCGGGAATTGCAGAGCAAGGGGGCTCGAAACGTATTGGTTTCCCGGGGAAAGGATGGTGCTTTATTGCTGACGGAAACCGGAGAAGTCCTCACAATGGCGGCTTTGGGCGGCAAGCCGGTGAACACCGTCGGTGCCGGAGATTCTATGCTGGCAGGGTTTTTGGCGGGCGTAGAAAAAAACTATGCCTATGCCCTGAAATTGGGCATCGCCTGCGGCGGCGCAACAGCCTGCCAACCCGGTCTTGCCAAAAAAACGGATATTGAAAAATTACTGAACTCATAGCAAAAAGGCAGACTTTCAATCAATATTGCTTATAGTTTGAAAGTTTTAGAAGGGGTATAAGGGGGAACCTTTTTCAAAAGGTTCCCCCTTCAAAATGTGTCGAAA
>CAZIQE010000019.1:0-3760 GCA_964541385.1 uncultured Eubacteriales bacterium
CGTTAGGAGTTTTTGCTCTAAATCCCTTTATTACAGAATTTTTAACCTCGTTTTTTGCCTTCTGAAATTTTTTATCGGGCGAAAAACAGATTTTCAATCAATTTCCGCCCGTTTTTGAAAATTTTTAATTTTTTTTGATCTGAATGCGCTTTTTTTGGAAATTTCTGTTATAATAAGAAAAAAACAAGGAGGAACTTTTCAAATGGATGTAAAAGTATATGAATTATTGAATCAGCAGATCAATAAAGAGCTTTATTCCGCCTATCTCTATCTGGATTTTTCCAACTATTTCAAAGCCGCCGGTCTGGATGGCTTTGCCAATTGGTATATGATCCAGGCGCAGGAGGAGCGGGATCATGCGATGCTGTTTTATACTTATCTGCAAAACGAAAATCAATCGGTGGTCTTAGATGCCATTGCCAAGCCGGATAAGGTCTTTTCCCGCCATATGGACGTGCTGGAAGCCGGTCTGGAGCACGAAAAATACGTAACGTCTTTGATCAACGATATCTACGGTGCCGCCTATGACGTGCGGGATTTCAGAACGATGCAGTTTCTGGATTGGTTCGTAAAGGAGCAGGGCGAAGAAGAAACCAACGCCAACGATCTGATCTCCAAAATGGAACTTTTCGGCTCCGACCCCAAGAGCCTTTATATGCTGAATCAGGAGCTGGCAGGCAGGGTCTATAGTGCTCCTTCCCTGGTGCTCTGATGATTCCCGTATTACTTACCGCCCTGGGTGTGGGCGGTGCCACCGCTGCAGGAGCGCTGATCGGGTTTCTTTTTAAAGAGATCTCGCATCGGTTTTCCGATATCGTGCTCTCCTTTGCGGCGGGAGTGATGCTCTCGGCGGCAGTTTTGGGGTTAATTCTGCCGTCCCTGGAGCACGGCGGAGAATTCGGCTTGCTGGTCACCGTTTCCGGGGTCTTTACCGGGGCGCTTTGCCTGAATTTGATCGATAAGCTGGTGCCGCATTTGCATCAATTGATCGAAAACGATAACGAAAGCCATCATAACGCAAACCTGAATAACGTACTCTTGTTTGTGATGGCGATCGCCATTCATAATCTTCCGGAAGGTCTTGCCGCCGGAGTGGGGTTCGGCACGGGAAACACCGGTCGTGCCCTTGTGATCGCCGGGGGGATCGCCCTGCAGAATATTCCGGAAGGAATGGCGATCATCGGACCGATGCTGGCGGTTGGGGTAAGCCCCGGAAAGACGATGGCGATTGCGATGATCACCGGTCTGATAGAGGTGATAGGAACCTTGATCGGGTATTTCTTTGCGAGTATTTCGGCGGCAGTATTGCCCTTTGCTCTGGCATTTGCCGGGGGCACGATGCTTTACGTGGTCAGCGATGAAATGATCCCCGAAACTCACGCCCACGGCGCCCAGCGGGGCGCAACCTACGCCCTTCTGGTGGGCTTTTGCCTGATGCTGGTAACGGATCATTTGTTAGGTTAATATTTTTCGATCCGATATAATACTTATAACAAAAAGGGATTATGATAAGGAGAATCGCAAAATGAAACAGAAAAAACAGCAATTCGGCATCGCTTTTGGCTTTTTGGCGGTATTTGTCCTCTGGACGGTATTGGTGCGCTTGATCGATGTGCAGGCCATCGGCGCAAACGGAACCTCGGTAGGTTTTGCAAGCCTGAACCATTGGTTCCATCAACTCACCGGCGAGAATATGAAACTTTATGATCTCACCGATTTGGTGAGCCTTTTCCCTCTGGGCTTAGTGGGGTGCTTCGGGCTTCTGGGTCTTTGGCAATGGATCAAACGGAAAAATCTTCTGAAGGTGGATTGGGATATTTTGGCTCTGGGCGGATTTTTCCTTTTGGTGATGGGTGCCTTTTTGTTTTTTGAGGTGGTGATCATCAACTATCGCCCTCTGCTGATCGAAGGGAAATTAGAAGCCTCCTATCCTTCCTCCACCACGATGCTGGCAATGAGCGTTTTCCCGGTGGTGATGATGCAGCTTCGGGAGCGGATCAAAATTCAATGGCTGCGCCGGGTGGTTTTAATCTTCCTCGCCGCCTTTATGGCGTTTATGGTCATCGGACGGCTGATCTCCGGCGTTCATTGGCTCACCGATATCATCGGCGGCGCCCTTTTAAGCACCGGGCTGGTTTTGATATACTATGCAACTGTGCAGGCACTCAAAAAAGCACCAAACGTAGAAAAATGAAAAAATAATAAAGGGACTACCTGTTTTTATCGTTAAAATAAAACGGGTAGTCCCATTTCTTTTAGGGAACATTCTATGATTAAATTATAAAAATTGTTCCCTAAAATGTCAGGAATTATTCATATATAAAATTTGATACAAAACATCTCAAAATAAAAAACAGAAAGGACGCTTTTTATTTTGATTTAACTTGACAAATCAAAATAAAAACAGTATAATTTAAACGTAATTTTGACTTGGAGGGAATGCTTATGAAGAGATCCGGGGAATATATCAGTAATTTAAGCGGTGAGGCAACGTATAAATCGTTTCGGCCTGCGCCGTTGCCGCCTGTGATTGAAATGGATAACGAGATGGTTTCGCTGTTGACAGGTGCGACCAGGGCGCTTACAACATTGGATACCCTTTCTTCATATATTCCGAATATGAATCTTTTCATATCGATGTACGTTCGCAAGGAGGCCTTGTTGTCCTCTCAGATCGAAGGCACACAAGCAACACTTGAAGACGTTTTGGATCCGTTGATCGAAAAGAATGCCAATCAAAATGTTGCAGACGTTGTGAACTATATTAAAGCCACGGAGTTTGCGCTTGAACGGATGAACACGCTTCCTCTTTGCAATAGGCTGATTAAAGAAACGCATAAGGTTTTAATGTCCGGTGTTCGTGGGCAGGAGAAAAATCCCGGCGAATTCAGAGCTTCTCAAAACTGGATCGGTGCGGCAGGTTCGTCTTTGAAGAATGCACGGTATATTCCGCCAAATCCGGAGGATATGATAATTGCCATGTCTGATTTGGAAAAGTATATCCATTCGGATGACACGTTGGATTTACTGATTCAGGCAGCATTGCTTCATTATCAGTTTGAAACAATCCACCCGTTCCTTGACGGTAACGGTCGTGTAGGCAGGCTTTTAATTACTCTTTTCTTAATGGAGAGGAGAGTGTTGAATTCTCCTGCACTTTATATATCGTACTACCTCAAAAAAAACCGTATCGAGTATTACGACCGTATGAGTGAAGTCCGCAACAAGGATCATTACGAGCAATGGATCAAATTTTTTCTAAATGCCATTAAAGAGTCTGCTGAAGAATCTGTTGATACAATAAAAAAACTCTTTGAGCTCCATAATGCAAACGTCAAAAAGATCGATGCCATGGGCAGAGCTGCAAAGAATGCCAAAGCCGTTTTTGATTATCTTGAGCAAAATCCGATTATTGATATCGGCAAAACGGCAGAAGAATTGAATCTTGCATTCAGCACCGTTTCCCTTGCAGTAAATCGGTTGGCGGATGCGGGGATTTTGATTCAAACAAATAACGCAAATCGCAACCGTGTATTTGCGTATGAGGATTATCTTGCAATTTTAAGAAAAGACACTATATAAAGAGGAAAACACCGATGAAGATCATTGAATTGGATTTAACGGGGTGCAAATATTTAGCCGAAGTCCACGAAAGAATACGTGTTGCATTTGGTTTCCCGGAATGGTATGGAAAATAAATCTGCAAAGCAAGGAGATTTTAGTATCTATGAAAGCAACCGGCTTTGTTATAAACAAAATA
>CAZIQE010000020.1:0-1582 GCA_964541385.1 uncultured Eubacteriales bacterium
AGCAAACTGAAGGAAGTGGCGGAAAAGCACGATTTGCCCATTCTGGCAAAATTGCCGATCGATCCCGAATTGGCTTCTCTTTGCGATCAGGGAATGATCGAGCTTTACGAGGGCGATTATGCCGAACCTATCGCCGACCGCCTGGATACTCAATGATGATCAATAAAACCGGGTCCATTTCGACCCGGTTTTATTTATGATATTCTTCTCCTGTTATCAGATAATCGATTGAAACATTGAAGTAGCGGGATAATTGCAAAAGCATCTCAATATCCGGGCTGCGTTTTCCGCTCTCGTAATAGGAGATCGATTCCCTGCTGATTGAAAGATCCAAGGCCACTTTTAATTGGCTGAACCCTTTTTCTTTCCTGATTTTACGCAAGCCTTTCATTTCCATAGAATCAAATCCCCCCTTGACAAGATTGTAACATTATGTTACTATTTATAATGTAACAATTTGTTACTATAATACCTTTTGTAAGGGGGATGAGGGTTTTTCTGCATACACTAACGGCGAGGTGATGGTATGAAAAAGGTTTTTGATCTCACGGTCGATCAGTTGGAAACGGCGGAAATGCCTTTGCCGAAGGGCGTGGAACAGCAGATCGAAGAAAAGGATTATTGCACCGTTACGCAGGTGACGGTGCGGGATGAGGAAGGTGCCCGGTTTCTGGGGCGGGAGCAGGGTGTTTATATCACGATAGAAACCGAAAAGACCTATGAGATCGGCGAGCCGGCGTTTGAGGAGATCGCCGGGGAATTGGCAGATAGGCTCCGGAAGTTGATCGGCGGGCGGCAAAAATTGTTGGTTTTAGGCATCGGCAACCCGGAGATCACCCCCGATAGTCTGGGCTCTAAAGCCATTCGTCGGCTGATGGTTTCCCGCCCCTTAGAGCCCCGCCCGCAAAACTGGCGGGAGATTGCGGCAATGGAATCTCCGGTTTTCGGGATCAGCGGTGTGGAAAGCCGGGAGCTCGCCAAGGGGCTGGTGGAATCGATCCGCCCGGAGGCGGTGATCCTGATCGATGCATTGGCGACCGGTCGGCTGGAGCGGCTTTGCAAAACCATTCAATTGGCGGATTGCGGGCTGATCCCCGGCGGCGGAGTGGAAAACGCCCGGCAGGAGATCAGCCGCCGCACCTTGGGGGTGCCGGTGATCTCCATCGGAATGCCCACCGTTGTGGATTGCCGTGCGCTTTTGCGTTACGTTCTGGGCGAAAAAGGGGAAGCCTATGAGGAAAAATTGCATCCCTATGAGGAAAGTCTGCTGGCAACGCCCCGGCAGATGGGGATGGCAACGGATATGGGGGCAAAAATCATTGCCTTTGCGTTGAATAAAGCCTTCCACGGCGATCTTTCCACCGAGGAGATCCTAAAATATTTATATTAAAACCGCCCATCCCTTCATATGCTGTTTTGAAAGGATGTGGAGAAAAAAGATGCGAAAATGGCTATTGGGCTTATTGGTGCTTTTGGCGGCGATACCGGCGTTGATCTTCTGGCGATCCTGGCTGCCGGCGGCGGCAGATTTTTCTTTGGGTCAATATCAGGGCTTAAGTGCCCGGCGGGTCGGGATTTTATT
>CAZIQE010000021.1:0-8659 GCA_964541385.1 uncultured Eubacteriales bacterium
CGCCACTAAGCAACCATCAATTCATTCCGAAGAAATCTTCGATGGCGCTCCGTTCGACTTGCATGTGTTAGGCACGCCGCCAGCGTTCGTCCTGAGCCAGGATCAAACTCTCTAAAAAAATTAATTTCAAAAAGTTTATCCAACTCATAACTTCTCTTAAAAAACTGGCTTTTAAGTTCTGTTAATCGTTTTCCGGAGTTTTCTATACTCCTCAAAAAATCAATTAACGGGTCCTTCTTTTATGATGCTGTTTAATTTTCAAAGTCCGCTGCTTTCCTGCGCTTTTTTCGCAGGTGCCTGAATATGATATCATTTTATGATTTAAAAGTCAAGCATTATTTTCAATTTTTTTCGATTTTTTTAAGATTCTTTTATAGCAGTCGTCGGATAGCCTTTTTCGTTTAAATATCGGATCATTTTTTGGGTGGTTTCAGCACTTGGGCTTAATAATCCGCTCGCCTGGATCTTAAAAACGCCTTCCTCGGTTCCTGCCACCTGCCGCAAGGCAGATGCGGCATTTTCAACAGATTCTTTTTTTCCCTGCAAAAAGAAGATCTCCTTTTCGACCACATCCGATGCATTCTTACTCCCCGGCATACACCTAAGACAAAAACCGAAAGCGGAATAATCCAGCTTCACCAAATAGGGTTCCCCCTCTGCAGGATGATAAGATACAACAATGTTTTGCGTGCTGAGTGTACATACCAAAAGAAGTGCGCCCAATATTCCGAAAATCAAAATTTTATATTGGTTCCAAAAACCGCCTTTTTCCTGCTTTTGATGTTCACGGTAGCCCATTATTTTTTCCCTTTCTTTAAAATAGAGGTTTATTTTTTGAAATAAATATATTATAATAAAACCAGACCAAAATAGGGGGTGTTCTAATTGAGTATTATATCACAAGACTTTGACCAATACAAGAAGTTTTCACATATTCATTTTGTTGGGATCGGCGGCGTTTCCATGTCTTCCTTAGCCTTAATCTTAAAGCAGCAGGGTAAAACCGTTACCGGTTCCGATACCGGGAAAAATCCCACCATAAAAAAACTGATTGACGCCGGAATCATTGTTTATCCAACGCATAATTCCGATAATGCCGCCGGATGCGACCTTTTGGTTTACACCGCCGCTGTTTCCGATAACAATCCGGAATTGGTTTATGCCCGGGAGAATAATATCCCGATGATGGAAAGAGCCGTTTTACTGGGGTATATGACGGCGGAATTTAAAAATTCGATTGCCGTTTCCGGCACTCACGGAAAAACCACCGTTACCTCTTTGATCTCCTGCATTTTGAAAACAGCCAAGCTGGATCCAACGGTTCTGGTGGGGGCTAATTTGAAAGCCATCGGCGGGAACTACTGCCTGGGGCAAAGCGATTACGCAGTTTATGAGGCTTGCGAATACGTGAATTCCTTCCACCACTTTTATCCCCATTGCGGCGTCATTTTAAATATTGATGAGGATCATCTTGATTTTTTCAAGGATCTGGATGCCATTAAGCATTCATTTTGCCGCTTCACCGAAAACTTTAATCAAAACGGTTTTATGGTGATAAACGGCGACGATCCCAACTGCCAAACGGTGCGGGACTATTATCAAGGCGAAACATTGACCTTTGGGTTTGGTGATCAAAATGATTGCCGGGCGGAGAATATTCGGTTCGCTTCCGGCTATCCGCAATTTGATATCTATTATAAGGGTACGTTTTGCACGCAGGTTTCTTTGAAAATTCCGGGACGGCACAATATATTAAATGCGTTGGCTTCCGCCTGCACCGCCTTCCGCTTCGGAGTGGATTCCGAAGCGGTAAAAGAAGGGTTGGAATCCTTCACCGGCGCCGACCGGCGGTTTGAGATGCGGGGAACCTGCAACGGTGCTGTCATTATTGATGATTATGCCCATCACCCGACGGAGATCCAAGCAACCTTAAAGAGTGCAAAGGAGGTTTGCCGGGGAAAGGTCTACGTTGTTTTCCAGCCGCACACCTTTACCCGCACCTATTATTTAATGAATGAATTCGCAGAAATGCTCTCCTTAGCAGATCAGGCGGTTTTAACGGATATTTATGCTGCCCGGGAAATCAACAAGGTTGGCGTTAACATTGTGGATCTTAAAAACGCCATTCCCGGCGCCATCTATATCAGTAAATTTGAAGATATTGCCGAATATCTGAAAAAGGAATTAACATCCGGTGATATGGCGATTCTGATGGGAGCCGGCAACGTGAATACGATTGCAGAATTAGTCGTTGAATAAAAATTCACCCGCACATTGTGCGGGTGAATTTTTATTCTTAATAGTTACCCAAACGTTTATTACGCCGACCGCTGCTTTCTAATTTATCCAGATAATCCAGCGCTTTACCGGTTCCTTTCGCAACGCAGGAAACAGCATCCTCCGCCACATACGCCCGAATTCCGATTTTCTCGCTGATCAGTTTATCAAATCCACGCACCAGCGCACCGCCGCCGGTGAGGCAGATGCCGTTTTGATAAATATCGCCCACCAATTCGGGAGGCGTGCGCTCCAGCACGTTATGAAGCACGTCCACAATAGCCAAAGCACACTCCTGCAAGGGTGCCATTATTTCATCGGAGCTGATTTCCAAGGACTGGGGCAAGCCGTTTTGCAGGCTGCGACCCTTGATCACCATCTTTTTGATTTCATCCTGCGGATAAACACAGCCGATTGCCACTTTTATGGCTTCCGCCGTTCGTTCACCGATCAGAAGATTATACGCCTTTTTCAAATAACGGATGACCGATTCATCGAATTTATCGCCCGCCATTTTAATGGAATCGGAAAGAACAACGTCCCCCAAGGAAAGAACCGCAATATCCGCAGTACCGCCGCCGACGTCGACCACGATGTTTCCGTTGGGTTTATAGATATCGATTCCTGCCCCGATGGCGGCCGCTTTCGGCTCTTCAATCAAAGAAACAAATTTTGCACCCGCATTTTTAGCGGCTTCCTCCACCGCCATCTCTTCCACTTCGGTAACACCGGAGGGAACGCAGATGATCACACGGGGTTTAAAATAAGAATTCTTTGCCGCTTTACCGATGAAGTATTTTATCATCTTTTCGGTTACTTCATAATCGGAGATCACGCCGTCCTTCAAGGGGCGAACCGCCACGATATTTCCGGGCGTTCTGCCCACCATACGGCGTGCTTCTTCCCCAACAGCCAATACTTTATTATGCAATTTATCAATGGCGACGACGCTGGGTTCCTTTAAAACGATCCCTTTTCCCTTAATGTAAACGAGAATCGTTGCGGTTCCCAAATCAATGCCGATATCATATCCTAACATTTAATATTCCTCACTATGATTATACTTAGTATTTTCATTATAATGGAAATAATGGGAAAATTCAACTCTTTTTTGCGTGATGGCAAAGGTTGCGGTGTAAACGCGCTCGGCACCGGCCTTTTTCAAGAGCTCCGCACAAGCGTTCAGCGTGGCTCCGGTGGTGATCAAATCATCGATCAGCAGAACCGAACCCGATAACGCCACGTTCTTTCGGGAACGGTAGCTCTTTTGCGCATTGGCTCGCCGCTCTGCCCCGTTTAAATACTTTTGCTGCTGAAAATGAACTCTTTCCAGCGCATAGACAAGCGGAAAATGCAGCTCATCTGCCAATTCCTCCGCCAAAAGGCGGGTGGGCAAATAGCCCCGTTTGAAGGAATTCAACGGGGAGTTGGGCACAAAGCAAATGGCTGAAAAATGGGCAGCATAACGACCCCGAATATGCTGAGCCATCCGATGGGCGATAAACGGCGCTAATTGGGGGCAATTACGCAGTTTGAAGCGTAATAGTAATTGCCGAGCCGCACCCTTATAGTAATAACAACTGACGTTCCGCTCAAATTGATTCGGCATCCGCCCGCAACAACAGTATTCCGGATGGGCGCCGCAGGTGTGGCAGACCACACCGGTCAGCTCCTCTGCCGAAGAAAGACAATTTTCGCAGGGTCCCTTCTCCTTTTTAACCTTTCCGCAGAAAGGGCATCGGGGCGGAAAGAAAAGGTCTTTTACGTTCATTGCAGCAGATACTTCAATCCGCTATAACGGTTGGTTTGTTTATTATTCGCCACCATACGGTCGATGACCTTTCGGCTCCCCACGATCACCAATAACTGCTTGGCTCTGGTGATGGCGGTATAAAGCAGGTTTCGGGTTTGAAGCAGGGGCGTCATCTCCCCTAACACCAACACAACCGCCTCAAATTCACTTCCCTGGCTTTTATGAACGGTAATGGCATACGCCGGTTCCAGCTCATCCAACTGATCGTAGGTATAGGTGGCGCACCGATCGTCGAACTGGATTTTAACCTCTTTTTCACGGGGCGAAATTTGCATAATTATCCCGATATCGCCATTGAAAACGCCCGCCTCGTCCTTCCCCTCTGCGGTTACCACCGGAAGATCATAGTTATTGCGGATCTGCATCACCTTGTCCCCTTCCCGGAAGGTTTGATCCCGGAAATTCACCGATCTTCGACCCGGCTGATCCGGATTGACCCGATCCCGAATCAATTCGTTCATATGGACGGTGCCCGTTTGGGTCTTTCGGGTGGGGATAATCACCTGAAGCCCATCCATCACGTTAAAGCCGTAGCGTTGGGGAATGCGGTTGACCGCCATTTCCAAAGCCGCCTCCATCACCCCCTGGGGCGTCTTTTTGGAGATAAAGAACAGATCGCCGCCGTTTTCCAGCAAGGGATTTTCTCCACGGTTGATTTGGTGGGCGGTGGTGACGATCATACTGGATTTCGCCTGCCGAAAAATCTTGGTTAGCGATACGACCGGAACAGCCGAGCTATGCACCAAGTCCGCCAGTACGTTACCGGCGCCAACGCTGGGCAGCTGATCTGCATCACCCACCATAATTAACCGGCTCCCCAACGGCAACGCTTCCAATAATGCCTCAAACAGCAGGGCGTCTACCATCGACATTTCGTCCACGATCAATACGTCACATTTCAGGGGATTGGCACCGTTATAGGTGAAAGCACCGGTTCCGGGCTGCATTTCCAAAAGGCGATGAATGGTTTGGGCATTTCGTTTGCAAACCTGCTTCATCCGTTTTGCCGCACGACCGGTGGGGGCGCAAAGGATCACCCGATAGTTTAGTGCCTCGAAGAGGCTGATCATTCCACGCAGAGTGGTTGTTTTTCCGGTGCCGGGGCCGCCGGTGAGCACCATCACCCGGTTTTCGACCGCCTTGCAAATTGCCTCACGCTGGGAATCTTCATAGGAAATGCCCAGATCCTGCTCACTTTGCGTAATGCGTTCTTCGATCCGGTGGATCTCCTGCTTGCCAAACTGCATCATCAATTTAAGCTTCTGAGCCGATTTGGTTTCGGCTCGGTAATAATTCGGAAGGTAGATCACCCGGCGGTTATTGATGAGAGCCGCCTCCAGACTATGGCGTTCGCACATATTCTCAAGAGCGATCTCTGCCTCTTCTTCGGAAATTTCCACATATTGCGCACCTAAGGGAATCAATTTATCTTTGGGGAGAAAACAATGACCGTTTTGCAGATTATGCGCCAAAATATATTTTAAGCAATATCCGACTCTTAATTCATCAGCCGGATTCATTCCGGCAGAAAGCGCCAGAGTATCTGCATTTTGGAAAGAAAAGCCCTCGATATCCTCCCATAGACGGTAAGGGTTTTCCTCCACAACTTTAGGGGCTATTGAACCGTATTCCCGCACCACCTTCACCGCCATAGCGGGGGTGATGCCCATATTATGAAGCTCCATCAGAATTTCACGGGTGCCTAAGGTTTCCCGGAAGGAATCCGAAATCCCTTGCGCCCTTGCTTTGGTAATGCCCTTGATCTGCGTTAGGAGCATCGGCTGCTGTTCAATGATATCAAAGCTATCCTCTCCGAAGCGATCCACAATTTTTTGAGCGGTTGCAGGACCGATACCCTTTACCGCACCGCTCATTAAAAATTTGATGATTCCCTCCAGTTCGCCGGGAAAGCTTTTTTCCAATTCGCTGCAAACGAATTGCTTTCCGTAAGTTGCGTGATCGGTCCAGGAGCCTACTGCATTGATCAGCTCCCCCGGAAAAACGGAAACGCAGGTGCCCACTACAACAACGGGAGAACCGTTGCAATCCACTCTGAAGACCCGATAGCCGGTACTCTCGTTTTCATAGATAATATCATCTACGGTTCCTTCAATTTGGACTTCCTCCATCCGGGGCACCTCCTTTTTTTAAATATTTTTGTCCATTATATCATTTATTCCTTCTTCTGTAAACAACACCCGTGGATTTTTTTCACAATATTCCGAAATAATCCTCCGTGTTTCCGGAAGAAGCCCGCCATCCAGAATTTCCAGCGTAGGGCTCTCTCCATTCACCTCCAATTGATCGCATAATACAAGCATACTATTCAAAAGATACTCCGCTCTCGGCTCCTCGCCTTTGATTCGAATCTGCAAATTGATCTCTTCAACAGAATGAATTTTATGCAGAGAAAAGGAGCGTAATCCTTCCATTATGCATACGGTGATGCCGATCACCGCAAAAAGAGAGATCATCACCCAGGCAAATTGCAAAACCATACTATGTACCTCCAAAAAATAGTCCCATACAATATTGTATGGGACTATTTTCATTCAGTTACATACTTTTTGATTTTCTCTGCCACAGAAGTATCTTCCCACGGCAGATCAAGATCCTCACGACCCATATGTCCGTAGCTTGAAATTTGCTTATAGATGGGGCGGCGAAGATCGAAATTCTTAATAATTGCGGCGGGGCGCAGATCGAAAAACCGATTTACCACTTCATTGATTATCTCATCGGAAACGGTTGCCGTACCGAAGGTATCAACGGTTACGGAAACCGGCCGGGCAACGCCGATCGCATAAGCAAGCTCCACTTCGCACTTTTTAGCCAAGCCTGCTTTTACGATATTTTTAGCCACGTGGCGGGCGGCATAAGCGGCGGATCGATCCACCTTGGTGGGGTCTTTCCCGGAAAAGGCACCGCCGCCGTGACGGCCATAGCCGCCGTAGGTATCCACAATGATCTTCCGCCCGGTCAGACCGGTATCGCCCTGAGGACCGCCCACAACGAAACGACCGGTGGGATTGATATAAAACTTGGTATCCTGCATCAATTCGGCGGGAAGCACCGGCTTAATCACATATTTCAAAATATCTGCCCGAAGCGTTTCCAGGGAAATTTCATTACTATGCTGAGAGGAAACGACCACGGTATCCACCCGGACAGGAATATCATTTTTATATTCCACCGTCACCTGCGTTTTTCCGTCCGGCCGCAGATACGGCATTATGCCGCTCTTCCGGACTTCTGTTAACCGTTTTGCCAATTTATGCGCTAAGGAAATCGCCAAGGGCATCAGCTCTTCCGTTTCATCGGAGGCGTAACCGAACATCATTCCCTGATCGCCGGCACCCACGGACAGTTCTTCCGCATTATCCCCTTCTTTTGCTTCCAAAGCCCGATCAACGCCCATCGCAATATCCGGAGATTGATGATCCAAAGAAACGATTACAGCGCAGGTATCGCAATCAAATCCGTATTTTGCACGGTCATAGCCGACCTCACGGATCGTTTCACGAACCAACGATTGATAGTCTATTCTGGCTTTGGTGGTGATCTCGCCCATCACACAAACCAAGCCGGTTGTAACCGTTGTTTCACAAGCGACCCGAGCCATAGGATCCTGCTCTAAAATCGCATCCAGGATGCTATCGGAAATACGGTCGCAGATTTTATCGGGATGTCCTTCGGTGACCGATTCGGACGTAAACAGATAATTTCCAGTCATTATTACTTCTCCTTCTGATTTTCCAAGAAATCCATAAAAAAATGCGCTTTTTTTCAAAAGCGCATTTCAGATTTTATCTGCAGGAATTAACACCTTGTGTCCCTTTGACACAGGTTGTCGGGTTTCACAGGGCCAGTCCCTCCACCGCTCTTGATAAAAAACAGTATTCAATTTCTTAGATAGTATAATCCATAGCGCATTTTTTGTCAAGAATTATTTTTTCAGGATCGGAGAGATCTTTTTATAAACCAAAAAGCAAATCACCGATACCGCAATTCCCTTGAAAGCAGTAAAGGGCAAATTGAAGATCAAAAGCGCTTCAAAAATGCTGTCTACGCCGGGCAGAATCGCCTGATAAAGCTGCAATATAACGTCCTTAGGGATCATAATCTGATAATAGATCGGATAGATGATAAAGAAGTTGATCAGAACGCAGGCGATCCCCATAGAAACCGAGCCCGCCAAAGAACCGAGGAGGGCAGTTGCACGGTTCTTGCGGTTACGGTAAATGGCTCCCGCCACCAAAACAAAAACGGCACCCATCAGGAAATTTGCCAACTCCCCTACGCCGGCGGTATTGGTTACAAATAAATGCAATACGGATTTCACAAAACAGACCAGTACACCGTAGAGCGGGCCATAGGCAAAAGAGGCGATCAACGCAGGCAGCTCGGAAAAATCGAATTTAATAAATGCCGGCACGATCGGGATTCCGAATTCCAACAGCATCAAAACGAAACCGACTGCGCCCATCAAGGCGGTTAAGGTGATGGCACGAACGTTCAACTTTTTCATAAATCTTCTCCCTAAAAATAATATCCCCGATATTTCTATCG
>CAZIQE010000022.1:0-10947 GCA_964541385.1 uncultured Eubacteriales bacterium
AAGGATATCAACGACCATCAGGATACCTATACCTCCATTTTTGATAATCCCTATCTGGCGATTTATAAGAAGGCGCACGATCTCTATGATGCCAAGGTGCATCTGAACCTCTTTTATCGCTATACCGAGGAGGAAATGGCGGATTTTGCCGAACACAAGGAATATTTTGACCTTTCGATGATGACCGACCGATTCAAGGCGGAATGGCAGGCCAATGCCCATTGGTTGAGTCTTTCTTTCCACGCAGACCGTAATTTCCCCGCCGCGCCCTATAAAAATGCCACCGCCGAGCAGGTGACAAGAGATATGGAGCGGGTGCACAGAGAAATTTTGCGGTTTGCGGGGCCGGATTCCCTTTCCGTTGCCACCACTCTGCATTACGGCGCCGCCAACGAAGAAGTGACCCATGCCCTGCGGAGCGCAGGCTATCGGGCTTTGGCGGGATTTTTTGAGTTTGATAAAAGGGGCAACACGCTGGTGGCATACCATTACCCCAAGGAACTGGTGGCGCACATCGGTCGGCGGGATTTTTGGTACGACGAGCAGGAAAACATTCTCTTTGCCCGCATCGATCAGGTTTTAAATGCGGAAGAAGAACCGGAGCGGTTGATCGAACGTCTGGAAGAGATCAAAAAGGATCCTCACCGTGGCGGCTTCCTTTCCATTTTGATGCACGAAGAATATTTCTATCCCGATTATAAGCAGCACCGCCCGAAATTTGAGGAATTGGTTTTAGAGCCTGCCAAATGGTGTTATGAAAACGGCTACCGGGGTTGCCTTCTGAGCGAGGTTTTGGCAGATGATTAATCACCCCTTTCCGCCGCTTTTTGATGAAAAAAGTGAAATTTTGATTCTGGGCAGCTTTCCATCGGTTAAATCTCGGGAGCAAGCCTTCTTTTACGGTCATCCGCAAAACCGATTCTGGAAGGTTTTGGCGGCGGTTTTCAATGAAGAGGCACCCCAAAGCATCCAAGAGAAAACCGTTCTTTTGCATCGGCATCATATCGCCCTATGGGACGTGATCGCCGCCTGCGATATCATCGGCAGCAGCGATAGCTCCATTAAAAATATCGCCCCCAACGATCTTTCTCCGATTCTGAAGGGGGCGCCCATTCGCAGGATTTTCACCAACGGCAAAATGGCGCATCAGGCTTATTGCCGGTGGCAGGAGCCGATTTTGGGGATCAAAGCCACCTGCCTGCCCTCCACCTCCCCTGCCAATGCGGCTTGGGATTTGGAGCGGTTGACAGAGGAATGGAAAGCGATCATTCAATGACTTTTCAAGATAAATAAAATAATGGCAGACACATTTGTGTCTGCCATTATTTTATTTATCGCTTAATATTTACGTTTTCTGGCTGCTTCGGATTTTTTCTTTCTTTTAACGCTGGGCTTTTCGTAGTGCTCTCTCTTTCTGATTTCGGAGAGAACGCCGGATTTCGCACATTGTCTTTTAAATCTTCTCAAAGCACTATCCAAGGATTCATTTTCCTTGATGCGGATTTCTGCCATTTGGTTTTCCCTCCCTCCGCTTTTGAAACGATCAACCTATGATTACACAGGTACAACGCTAATTATACAGAATCATCCAGCAATTGTCAAGGCTTTTTTATGCCAATTCTACAATTATTTTTTTATCCTGCAAAGAACAGCGGACTTCGCTGAAATCCTGATTATAATGATTGACCATTTCCTGGGCGATTTGGTCTTCAACCTCCCGTTGGATCGCCCGCTTCAAAGAGCGGGCACCGAACTTGCGATCAAAGCCCCGATCTGCGAGATAAGAAAGAACCTCGTTATCATAGGTGAGCGTGATGGAACGCTGCGCCAACGCCTTTTTCAAGTCGTTCATCATAATGCCGGCGATCACACCCACCGTTTCCCGCTCCAGGGGGCGGAAGGTGATGATCTCATCCACCCGGTTCACAAACTCGGGGCGCAGGAATTTCAAAAGCGCACGGGTGGCTTTATCCTTCTCCAGCTCCGATTCGCTCCGATTAAAGCCGGTGGCATTGGCGGTATCGGCGGTGGCGTTGGTCGTCATCACGATGATGGTATTTTCAAAATTAACGACCCTGCCCTGGGCATCGGTCAATTTTCCGTCGTCTAAGATCTGGAGCATAATATTGAGCACGTCCGGATGCGCCTTTTCGATCTCATCGAAAAGCACCACGCTATAAGGCTTGCGGCGGATCTTTTCCGTTAACTGCCCGGCATCGTCGTAGCCCACGTAGCCCGGCGGGGCACCGATCAATTTGGAAACGGAATGTTTTTCCATATATTCGCTCATATCCACCCGGATCAATGCCTCCACGCTATCAAAAAGCGCAATGGAAAGCTGGCGCACCAATTCCGTTTTCCCCACGCCGGTGGGGCCGGTGAAAATGAAGGAGGCAGGGCTTCGGGAAAGGGAAACCCCTACCCGCCGCCGTTTAATGGCACGCACCACGCTATTGATGGCATCATCCTGACCCACGATCCGACCCCGGAGGGTTTCCTCCAGCTGATTGAGCTTTTCAAATTCCTGCTCCTTGATCTTGGATGCCGGGATCCCTGTCCAAAGCTCCAGCACATACGCCAGATGCTCAAAGGTAAGATGCGCATCATCCGCACCGCTCATCCCGCCCAAGGTGGCTTCCAGTTGGCACTTTTCGCTATTCAGTTCGGCGGTTTTACGGTAGGTTTCCTCTCCCTGCTCCCCTTCGCTCAATGCATTGAGCTCCGCCTCGATCGCCGTTAAACGCCGCTCGATCTTCATTTTTTCATTGCGTGCCACGTTTTCCAAAGAAGCCCCGGAGCACGCCTCATCCAAAAGATCGATCGCCTTATCCGGCAGAAACCGATCGGAGATATACCGCTCGGAAAGCTGAGCCGCCTGCACCAAAAGCTGATCGGAAATCTGCACCTGATGGTATTCGCTATACCGGGGGCGCAGGGCTTTTAAGATCGCAATGGTATCCTCCACAGAGGGCTCATCTACCATCACCGGCTGGAAACGGCGTTCCAACGCCGCATCCTTTTCGATATATTTACGGTATTCCTTTAAAGTTGTTGCACCGATCACCTGAATCTCGCCCCGGGAAAGAGCGGGCTTCAGAATATTGGCGGCGTTCATAGAGCCTTCGCTCTCCCCAGCACCCACCAGATTATGAATCTCATCGATCACCAGAATGATATTGCCCAGCGCCATCACCTCGGAAATCAAGCCCTTAATGCGGCTTTCAAACTGACCCCGGAATTGGGTGCCTGCCACCAAGGCGGTGAGATCCAGAAGATAAATCTCTTTATCCATTAATTTGGCGGGCACTTCGCCCTTGGCAATTTTAATTGCCAACCCTTCGGCAATGGCGGTTTTACCCACGCCGGGCTCGCCGATCAGGCAGGGGTTATTTTTCGTTCTGCGGTTCAAAATGCGGATCACCCGGTTCAGCTCCGTATCTCTGCCGACCACCGGGTCTAACCCGCCGTTTTTCGCCTTCGCCGTTAAATTAACGCCGAATTGCTCCAGCATTTTCCGCTTTTTATCCTTTTTCGGCTCTTTGCGGGGCGCAGCGTTGCGGGGCTCTTCCGCCCCCTGCTCTTCCCCCGCCTGCATATGCTGATGGAAGCTATTCATCAGCTTATTGAAAAAGGGCGGCATCGAGGGTGCGGTGGGAGAATCGAGTCCATCGTTCTCCAGCCCCAGCTCCTCGCTCATATTATCAAATTCTTCTGCAAATTGATCGATATCTTCATCGGTGAGCCCCATACCCTTGATCATTTCATTGACCTGGGGAACCCCCATATCCTTTGCACATTTCAGGCAATACCCTTCATTGACGGGCTTATTATTGCCGTCCATTCGGCTGATGAAAACAACGGCAGTTCTTTTTTTACATTTCACACAAAGCATCATAATTTTCCTTATTTAAATAAACTGAGAATCGGGTTCATCTGATTGATCCATTTGATTAGATAGGTTTGATCCAATTGCTCTTTATTGATCAGCATATTCCCCATAGCAAAGCCATAGGCGACTGCCCCGAAGATTAACACCAGCAAAACGCCCCGGAGCAGACCCAAGATCAGTCCGCCCGCCTGATTGAGGGATTTTGCAAAGGGCAATACCCGAAATACCGCATCCAATAGGCGGCTGACTAAGAAGACCAACAAAAAGATAATGATAAACAGCCCGATCAAGGCCGCCGCCTTACAAACGGCTCGGCTGACCGGAGTGGCAATGGAATCGATCAATTCCTCACGGGCGGCGGCGGAATCCGCCTGGGTTTGCGCCGCCTCGGCGGAGATCTTTTCCACGTCTACGTTCATTTTCTCCAAAAATGCACGGAGTGATTCCGGCATTTCTTTTAATTTCCCGGCAACGTCGATGGAGGCGATCGCCTGATCGTAATCCGACACCATTTCATTATCGTTCACCGCCGTTAACACGGTTTTGCGAATCGCCGGCCGCACAAATTCCGTATCCAGCCAGTTGGCAACGGGCGTGCTGAGCGTTACCGCCAGCACCAATGCCACAATGCCGCCCACCAGAGAAAACACCGTTTTGATAAAGCCTCTTTTCATTGCCACCCAAACGGACAAAACCAAAATCACAACAACGATTCCGTCTAAAATCCAATTCATATGCATAGCCTCCTAAGAAATTTTATGATAAATGCTCTTCATTTCGCCGATCACCACAACGGCGTCACGCTGGAGAAAGGCAATGGAAAGGGCGTTTTCCGGCTCATCCTCCCAAAGAATTTTGCCGGACGATTGATAAACGGCACTTTTCCGGTTGCCCAAAAGGGCGATCCTGCCGTTTTGATAATCCAAGGATTTTCCGTAGAAATCCGCCTGCACCGTATCCTTCGCTTTTGCTCTTTCATTGCAGATCACCAATTGACTGTCGCCGTTTTCCGTTGCCGAAAGGGCAAACACGTTTTGCCCTCCATCCTCCATCGAATAGCATTGCAAAACCTTCTTTTCAAATTCATAGCGACCCAGCTCTGCACCCTTGGCGGAAACAGACACCATTCCCCATTTGAAAAGGGCGTTGACCACGCCGCCTTTTTTCACGGAAAGATGCACGCAGGGGGAGCCTTCAAAGGGCAGGCTCCATTCCATTTTTTCCTTATTTAATTTAAACATTACAAGTTCCGGAACGATCTCGCCCCCTTCCACGTTCAAGGCGGAAAGGATCACGGATTTATGATCCACGGTAACGGCGGCATCCAGAATATAGCGACCTAAGCTGCTATACCGATAAACCTCCCGATGGGAAGCATCGTAAACAAAGACCTTCGCCAGATAGCCTTCCCCTTCGGTGACCACCACCAGCCAGCCGTTTTCGTTCATTCGGGCGGTGATGATCGGATGCTCCATCTGGTGCTCGAAGAGCACGGAGAAGGAATCTGCCACCATCAGACCGGTGCCGCCGCTATCATAAACGAACACGTACCGGCTATTGGCAGAGATGCAGGGATTCCGATAACCCAATGCCGTATTCTGAAATTCCGTTCCGTTTCGGTCGGTGATGGTTAATTTTTCCACCGTTGCGTGCGCCAAGCCGTCTTTAAAGACCACGGTTTTTCCCACCGTTGCGGAATCAAAACGGATCTCGCCGTTATCCTCCGCCACGGAATTCATTCCCATATTGATCTTCGCCATCAGGCGGCGGAAATTATCGCCGTTGATCTGATCCCGATTGGAAAAGAGAAAGATCAGCGCCACCATCACCATAACCAAAAGCAGGAGATAGCGTACATATTTCAATGAGAGAGGCGGCTTGGCAGCCGGCTCCATCTCTTCATCTTCTTCTATGATTTCATTCCGTTTTCTCACGGTGCGGCACCTCCTTTTCTTCATAATAGACCCGGCTCAGATAAAGACCGTGCGCCGGCAAGGTTTTCCCGGCTGAAGACCGCTCGCCGGAAGCAATGATACGGGGCAGATCCTCTGAATTGATCTTGCCCATTGCCACAAACAGCAGGGTTCCAGCCATAATCCGAACCATATGATACAAAAATCCGTTTCCGACGACCCGGAAGATGATCTCGTGATCCCGGCGTTCCACCCGGCTATCGTAGATCGTGCGGGTGGTTTCTTCGATCTTGGAGCCGGTGGACATAAACCCTTTGAAATCGTGGGTGCCCAAAAAGCATTGCGCCGCCCGATCCATGAGATCAACGTCCAATATTTTTCGCTCGTGATAAGCCAGACCCTTTTTAAAAGGATCCGGGGCGATCCCATCATAAAACTTATAAACATATTCCTTCGCCACCGCATCATAGCGGGGATGGAAATCAGCCGGCACCCGTTGGCAGGAAAGCACGCTGACCGTATCGGGCAGAGCTGCATTTAATGCCAGAGGGATCCGCCGCAGCTCCATCGGTCGGGGGGGATCAAAGCAGCAGCAGTATTCCAGGGCGTGAACGCCGCTGTCTGTGCGGCTGCAGCCGGTGACCCCCACCCGGGTTCCGAAGACCTTTTCAATGGCATCCTGCAGCTGCTCCTGAACGGAAAGACCGTTTTTCTGCACCTGCCAACCCACGAAGGAGGCACCGTTATATCGGATTTTTAAGAGTATACGTTCGTTCATTAAATCACTCGCATAATAATAATCAATGCAAACCCCATCAGCATAATGCAAAGCGCCAGCCAATCCCGCCATGAGAATGAATAAACCTTATAGTGGGTGCGGCCTGCGCCGCCATGATAGCAACGGCATTCCATTGCATCCGCCAATTCCTCTGCCCGGCGGAACGCCGAAACCAGAAGGGGGATCAAAATCGGGATCAGAGCCTTTGCCCGCTTGACCACGTTTCCGGTTTCAAAATCTGCGCCTCGGGCTTTTTGGGAATTGATGATCTTATCGGTTTCATCGATCAAGGTCGGG
Source organism: uncultured Eubacteriales bacterium (assembly GCA_964541385.1). Taxonomy (GTDB): domain Bacteria; phylum Bacillota; class Clostridia; order Oscillospirales; family QAKW01; genus QAKW01. The sequence continues at coordinate 6,878 of CAZIQE010000022.1, forward strand.
ATGAACCGCAATGCGATCGTCATCATCATCGCCAGTTCGTGAACCGGGAATTTAAAAACGGATAACGGACGGATCAGCCGCTCTAAAGCGTCTGTGAGCATCACGGGGCTGGTGGTATAGGTTAAATAGGAGGTTCCCATAATCAGAAGAACCAGCCTTAAGATCATAAAAACCGCATTCCGCACGCCGCCGCTTTTCAGCCAACCCAGCCAGGCGATCCCCGGAAAGAGCGGATCGCCGCCGCCATACAGAAGATTGAAAAAGGCGGTGAATACGATGATAAACATCAGAGGTCTTAAAGCCTTAAATACTACCTTCACTTGAATTTTGGAGCTGAGCATCACCGCCAAAATCAAGGCGCCCACCACCAAAAAGCCCAAAAGACGGGGCACTAAAAACAGAAGAACAATATAGAGAAGCGTGAGAAACAGCTTCATCCGGGGATCCAGCTTATGCATAAAGGACGAGCCGGGGAAAAACTGACCCAACGTGATATCTTTAAGCATCGCTCTCACCGCCCTTCTTTATCAGACGGTGCAATTCTGCCGCACCCTGCTCCACCGTATAAATATTTTTGGAAACGGGATATCCTTTCTCGTGCAGCGCAAAGAATACCCGGGTGATTTTAGGCACATCCAGACCGATCTTCACCAGATCGTCGGCTCGCTCGAACACTTCCGGCACCGTGGCGTGCATCAGGCATTGCCCCCGGTTCATCACCACGATGGAATCGGCATTCCGGCTGATATCCTCCATCGAATGGGAAACCAGCAGGATGGTACTGCCTGTTTCCCGATGATAATCCCGGATCCTGCCCAATATCTCATCCCGCCCCTTGGGATCAAGACCGGCGGCGGGCTCATCCAAAATCAGAACCTTCGGTTCCAATGCCATCACGCCGGCAATCGCCGCCCGGCGTTTTTGGCCGCCGGAAAGATCAAAGGGGGATTTTTCCAAAAGGCTCTGATCCAGCCCCACAAATTCAATCGCCTTTTCCACCCGGCGTTGAATTTCTCCTTCGCTGAGACCCATATTTTTAGGACCGAAGGCAATATCCTTATAAACCGTTTCCTCAAACAGCTGATGTTCGGGGTACTGGAACACCAGCCCAACATCAAAGCGGGTTTGGATCCGCTCCTTTTTATCGGCACTCCAAAGATCTCTGCCGTCGATATAGATCTTGCCGGAGGTTGGCTTTAAAATGGCGTTGAAATGGGCGATCAGCGTGCTTTTTCCGGAGCCGGTATGACCGATGATGCCGGTATAGCTCCCCTTTTCAATATGCAGATTGATATCCTTGATGGCAACCGTTTCAAAGGGGGTTCCAACGCTGTAAAGATGGGAAAGATGCTCGGTTTTGATCATGGGTTCATCCCTCCCAGCAGTTTTTCGATTTCCTTCACGCAGTCTTCTTCCGTTAAAACGGCGATGGGGACTTTAATATCCTCTTTCCGCAATGCAAACATCAGCTCTGCCGTTTGAGGAACATCCAACGCCAGGCTATGAAGCAGACCTACGTTCTGAAACACCTCCTGCGGGGTGCCGTCCAGCACCACTTCCCCTTCGCCCATCACCACCACACGGTCGGCCTGCACCGCCTCATCCATATAGTGGGTGATCAGCACAACGGTGATCCCCTCTTCCTTATTCAGCCGTTTGACGGTTTTAATGACTTCCTTGCGACCCTGGGGATCCAGCATAGCGGTGGGCTCATCCAACACAAGGCATTTGGGGTGCATCGCCAGAATCCCGGCGATCGCCACCCTTTGCTTCTGCCCGCCGGAGAGGTTATGGGGCGCACGGTGGCGATATTCCCACATCCCCACCAGATTCAACGCCTCCTCCACCCGTTCCTTCATTTCCGGATAGGGCACGCCCAGATTTTCCATGGCAAACGCCACGTCTTCATCCACTACGGTGGCAATGATCTGGTTATCGGGGTTCTGGAATACCATTCCCACGTTTTTGCGGATCTCGATCAGATGGGTATCGTCGGCGGGATCCATACCCAAAACACGCACACTCCCGCTATCGGCTCTCAAAATCCCGTTGAAGTGTTTGGCGAGGGTGCTTTTTCCGCAGCCGTTATGCCCCAATATCGCCACAAACTCCCCTTCCCGGATCTCCAACGAAATATCGTGGAGAACCGGAACCGGCTTTTTACCTTCCGGAGCGGGATAGGCAAAATTCAATTGTTTTACCTCAATAATATTGGTCATTTACTCCTCCGAGAGCCATCTTGCCGCCGAGCCCGAGGGAAATGCATTCCCATCGGCACACCGCAGACCGATTTCTCCGCTTTCAAAACGCCCACCCGCCTTTTCAGGCATCGTGAGGCGCAGTAGATATTCCATCACCGACGCCGAAAGGCCGGTGGAATAAGAATTCAAAATAAAGAATACCGGTTGATCCGAAAGTAGTTGCATCACCCGGGTCATAAAGGGATAGAGCTTTTCCTCCAGCTGCCAAACCTCCCCGCCGGGACCCCGCCCGTAGGAGGGCGGATCCATCACGATCCCGTCGTAGCGGTTGCCACGGCGGATCTCCCGCTCCACGAATTTCATACAATCATCCACCAGATAGCGGATGGGCTTATCGCCCAAGCCGCAAAGCCCGGCGTTTTCTTTGGCTTGCAAAACGATACCCTTGGAGGCATCCACGTGCACCACCGAAGCCCCCGCCGCCGCACACGCCATCGTGGCTCCGCCGGTATAGGCAAAGAGGTTCAATACCTTCACCGGGCGGGCGGCCTTTTGGATCTGCTCCCGCATAAAATCCCAATTGACCGCCTGCTCCGGGAAAATGCCGGTATGCTTGAAATTCATCGGTTTTACCCGAAAAGTGAGATCCTTATAGCGGATCTTCCAGCTCTCCGGCAGGTTTTTGATCTCCCAATTTCCGCCGCCGCTTTTCGAACGGTGGTAAACCGCATTGGGCTTCCGCCATTCCGGGCGTTTTTTCTCGCTTTGCCAGATCGCCTGGGGATCCGGCCGCACCAGAACGTATTTGCCCCAGCGTTCCAGCCGTTCGCCGCAGGAGGTATCCAGCAATTGATAATCTTCCCAATCGTCTGCAATCCACATTGCTTTAATCCTCAAACCGCAATTGTTCCGCCGACTGCCGGTCATTGGGTTTCAGCCCCAAATGCTCATAGGCGTTGGCGGTGACCATCCGACCCCGGGGCGTTCTGGATAAAAAGCCGATCTGCAGCAAATAAGGCTCATAAACATCCTCCAGCGTGACGGCTTCTTCGCCGATGGTGGCTGCCAGCGTCTCGAGACCCACGGGTCCGCCGTTATAATTCTTAATAATGCTTTCCAGCATCCGCCGGTCAATGGAGTCCAGCCCCAGATGATCCACCTCCAGCGCCTGCAGCGCAAGGTCGGCGATCTCACGGTCGATCACGCCGTTTCCCCGGACTTCGGCGAAATCACGCACCCGCTTCAGCATCCGGTTCACGATACGGGGCGTGCCCCGGGAACGCTTGGCGATCTCCATCGCACCCTCGGGGTTCACCGGGATCCCTAAAATTCCCGCAGAGCGGATCACGATATCCCGGAGTTCTTCGGGTTTATAAAGCTCTAACCGGGTGAGCACGCCGAACCGATCCCGCAAGGGAGATGAGATCTGACCGGCTCGGGTAGTGGCGCCGATCAACGTGAACCGGGGCAGATCCAAACGGATGCTCCGTGCCGAGGGACCTTTGCCGATGATGATATCCACGGCATAATCCTCCATGGCGGGATAAAGCACCTCCTCCACCGCCCGGGAAAGGCGATGGATTTCGTCGATAAACAGCACGTCGCCGGGTTGCAGGTTGGTGATCAGCGAAGCCAGATCGCCGGGCTTTTCGATGGCGGGGCCGCTGGTGATCCGCAGGCTCACGCCCATCTCGTTGGCAATAATGCCCGCCAGAGTTGTCTTGCCCAAGCCCGGAGGCCCATAAAGCAGGCAATGATCGAGGCTGTCGCCCCGTTTTTTTGCGGCTTCTATAAATACCTTCAGGTTTTCTTTGGCCTTGGTCTGGCCGATATACTCCGCCAAAGTCTTGGGCCGCAGGGAGTACTCCC
>CAZIQE010000023.1:0-1761 GCA_964541385.1 uncultured Eubacteriales bacterium
CGACCCGGGACAGCAAGGAGAGCCTTGTATGAAAAAGCATTTGCCCACTATCATCTTAATATTGGTATTTCTTACAGGGCTGTCCTTGCTGCTCTATCCAACGGTCAGCGACTGGTGGAATTCCCTTCACCAATCCCGTGCAATATCTGATTATGCACAGACCGTTGCAAATTTAGACAACGATGAATATGATCAACTTTTATCCGAGGCGGAAGAATACAACAGGATGCTTGCACAACGGCCGAACCGATTTGAATTTTCAAAGGCGGACACCGATCAGTATAATGCACTTTTGAACCTATCCGGAACGGGAATTATGGGGTATATCGATATTCCGGCAATCAAATCGTCTTTGCCGATTTATCACGGCACAGACGATGAGGTGCTTTCGATCGCAATCGGGCATATTGCAGGCTCTTCCCTTCCGGTTGGCGGGGAAAGCACACATTGCGTTCTTTCGGGGCACCGTGGGTTGCCCAGAGCCCGGCTCTTTACCGACCTGGATAAGCTGGGCGAGGGCGATCTCTTTCTGATCCGCACGCTGGACGAAACGCTGACCTATGAAGTGGATCAGATCCGTATTGTGGAGCCGGATCAGGTGGGCGGCCTGGCAATTGAGGCGGGCGGCGATTACTGCACCCTTGTTACCTGTACCCCCTACGGGGTCAACACCCACCGCCTCCTGGTGCGTGGGCGGAGAATCGAAAACACGCCGGAAGCAAAGACCGTCCTCGTGACCTCGGATGCGCTCCAGATCGATCCGAAGCTGGTGGCACCGATCGTTGCGGTTCCGATCATCCTGATCTTGCTGATCATACTTTTTATTGAATCCGGGAAAAAGAAGCCGGAGGAAAGGTAGGCACTTTATGCAGAAAAAACGGAAACTGCTCCGGATGATTTTCCTTCTTCTGTTATGTGTTCAAATAGCGTTACCGGCATCCGCCTTATCCACCGTTAACTGGACGAAAACCGGTTCGGTTTCGTTTGCCCTAAAGGACGGAGAGACGGCTCTGGCGGACGCTGAAATCACTTTATATAAGGTGGCGGATGCCGTGGATCAAAACAGCAATCTGCATTTTGTTTTTACCGATGCGTTTGCAGACTGCGGAGAAACACCGGAGCAACTCCGGAATACGGCGGCAATTCAACGCCTTGCCGATTATGCGGCGAAAAAGAATATCGGCGGGCAAACGCTTCGCACCGATAAAAACGGGCTTCTTCGCTTTGACGGGCTTTCGCTTGGTCTCTATCTTGCCGTTCAAACCGGAAGTGTCGCCGGCTATTCCGACTGTTCGCCGTTTCTGGCGGCTGTTCCCGCCGAATCAAATAATGAATGGATTTACGACGTTGAAGCCATACCGAAAACGGATCCGGTGAAGCTTGTGGATCTCACCGTTAAAAAGGTTTGGAACGACGGCGGAAAAAACCGTCCCGAAAGCGTGAGCGTACAACTTCTTAACGGCGATACCGTTGTTGATACCGTAACGCTGAATGAACAGAACGGATGGAGCCATACCTGGTCAAGTCAGCCGGAGGGTGATGCGTGGTCTGTTTGCGAAACCGACGTGCCGAAGGGGTATACCCCGACCTATCAAAAAAGCGGAACGGTTTTCACGGTGACCAATACCTCCACCCTGATCCAGACGGGGCAGCTGAAGTGGCCGATTCCCCTGCTGGCAGGCGCAGGTCTAATTTTGTTTGCGGCAGGCTGGATTCTATATTACAAAGGGAAAAGAAAAACCGATGCGTAAGAAAATCAGC
>CAZIQE010000024.1:0-6928 GCA_964541385.1 uncultured Eubacteriales bacterium
GAGATCCTGCCCGCATAAAGAAAGAGCCCGCCTGCGATCAGAATGAATACGTTGAAAATATCCGTTACAAAGGACGTGGAGGCGTGGAACCGTGCCATGGCATCATAAGCCCGGCGGGAGGAATCCACGAATTCTTCATCGCCCTTGCTGAATTTTTCCACCTCCCGGGCAGAGTTGGTATAGGCTTTGGTGACCCGGATGCCGGTGATACTGCTTTCCACGGCGGCATTGATGGTGGCATTGCTTTTGCGGCGGTCGTCGAAGGCATTTTTCATCGCCTTGCGATAATGCACGGTGACCCAGATCAGAATCGGCACGCAGGCAAAGATGATCATCGTTAAGATCCAATCGATGGTTACCAGATAAGTGAAGGACAGAATGATCATCACACTGCTGATCAAAAGATTTTCCGGACCGTGGTGCGCCAGCTCGCAAACCTCGAAAAGATCGCTGGTGATGCGTGTCATAATCCTGCCGGTTTCGTGGTTATCATAAAACTGATAGGGCAGCTTTTGCAGATGAGCAAAAAGATCCTGCCGCATCCGGGATTGCATTTTTACGCCGATCAGATGACCGTAATACTGCACAAAATAGCGCAAAAGCATCCGTGCCGTATAGAGGATCAGCACGATTATACCGGCAATGACGATGGTTTTATACATCTTTTGGGGGATATAGGTATTCAGCATCTTATTGGTGACGATGGGGTAGACCATCCCGATCACCGAGATCAATAACGATGCCAGCATATCCAAAGCCAGCATTTTTTTATGAGGTTGATAGTAACGGATAAAGCGTTTTAACATTTTGATTTCCTTTCGGGATCATAATTAAGAAAGAACCGCCATCCTATTCTTATAAAGTTTCCCGGAAGTTTTGCTTCCGGGAAATAATTTAGTTATTCAAAAAATCCTTCAATTTACGGCTACGGCTGGGATGGCGGAGTTTGCGCAAAGCCTTGGATTCGATCTGGCGGATCCGCTCCCTCGTTACGTCGAATTCCTTGCCCACTTCCTCCAACGTGCGCTGGCGACCGTCCAGCAAGCCGAACCGCAGCTCCAGCACCTTGGCTTCCCGGGGCGTCAGGGTGGAAAGCACCTCCACTAACTGTTCACGGAGCATAATTTGAGAGGTTGCTTCCACGGGGGCGGGGATATCGTCGTCGGGAATAAAATCACCCAGGTGGCTATCCTCCTCTTCACCGATAGGCGTTTCCAGCGAAACGGGATCCAATGCGATCTTCAGAATTTCACGCACCTTTTCCTCCGGCTGGTTGATTTCCCTTGCGATTTCCTCGCTGGTGGGATCCCGACCCAGCTCCTGGAGCATCTGGCGGGATACCCGCATCACCCGGTTGATGGTTTCCACCATATGAACGGGGATCCGAATGGTTCTCGCCTGATCCGCATTGGCACGGGTAATGGCCTGGCGGATCCACCACGTAGCATAGGTGGAAAATTTATAGCCCTTTTCGTAATCGAATTTTTCAACGGCCTTGATCAAGCCCAGATTTCCTTCCTGGATCAGATCCAGAAAATGCATTCCACGCCCCACATACCGCTTGGCAATGGATACCACCAACCGCAGGTTGGCTTCGGAAAGGCGTTTCTTCGCCTGCTCGCCCGCCTTGATATCCTCATTGAAGGTTGCCAATTCTTCCTCGGTGAACGATTCCGGCAGAGTTTCCAGAATCGTTTTCTCTTCTTCGGTGAATTCTGCCCCTTCCTCGCCTCGGCGTGCCATCAGATCCAGCATCTTTTGCGCTTCATTGCCCCGGATCATCTTTTTCGCCAGCTCGATCTCCTCTTCGCCGGTGAGCAAGGGAACCTTGCCGATCTCCTTTAAATAAACCTTCACCGGGTCATCCACGATGGCTTGCTCGCCGGATTCCACCGTTGCGGTCTCCTGACCGGCCTGAGGCTCTTCCACGATCTCGGCGATATGGGAAATATCCTCCATTTCGTCCACAGAATCCTCGATGATCTCAACGCCGGATTCCTCCAGAAGATCGAAAAGCTTTTCGATTTGCTCGGGCTCCATCGCCACCTCGTCCAGCATATCCATAATCTCCCGGTTGCTGAGAGAGCCCTTGCTCTTTCCTAATTCGATCAGTTCTTTAATGACCTGCTTTTTGTCCGGATTCATCTTTATTCTCCCTTTCTTTGAAGTTTCTTCATCAGTTCATCCGGCGAAAGTGCGCCGGCATCCACCCGTTTAGCCCCTTCATTTTTAACCACTTGAATGCAGTCTGCCAACTGCTCGGCGGGTTCGCCCCGCAAAATCGACGTATTGATAAAGAAGGAAATTCTCGCCATCTCCTTTTCATCAAATTCCTTTGCAAAGATCGGCATCGACTGATCCGGATTGCTTTGGTATTCTTCCAAAATAAATTCATAGACCCGCCGATTAAAGCCGGTGATCCATTCCTCCGGCGGCAATTGCTCCCGGGCAATCTTCCATAGATCCGGATGCCGCACCAGAAGAGCCAAAATCATTTCCTCGCTGCGGGCGGCTCTTAATGCGCCGGATCGCTCCGGATTGACCCGGTCGTAGGTGCCTTTGATATCCTGCTCGCCGCTACGGATTTCTTTTTTCCGTTCCGCCGTTACCGCCCGCTTCCGGATGCGGTTCACCGTTTCCCGGGTGGAATCGGGAGAAACGTTCATTTCCCGGCTGAGCTTGCCGATATAAACGTCCCGCTCCACCGGGCTATCGATCCCGGCGATCACCCGCACCGCCCGGCGCAGGTATTCCATCTGCATAGCGGTGTCCTGCAGATCCATCCCCGCCTTCAGCTTTTCCAATTGAAACTCAACGGGCGTTTTGGAGCTTTTTAATAATAGCTCAAACCGCTCCCGCCCGTAGGTTTTAATAAATTCATCCGGGTCCTTTGCGCCGCTCATCTGCAAAACCCGCACGGGAATGCCGTTTTCTTCCAGAAAACGGATGGCCTTCTCGGTGGCTTTCAGCCCCGCCGAATCATTATCGAACGCCACCACCACTTTTTTGGCGTAGCGTGCCAGAATTCGTGCCTGTTCCCCGGTGAAGGCCGTGCCCAGAGGCGCCACCGCCCCGGAAAACCCCGCCTGATGCAGCGAAACCACATCGAGGTTCCCCTCGCAGAGGATCAAAAGACCCTCCGGCTGATTTTTCGCCAGATGCAAGCCGAAAACGCAATTCCCCTTGGTATAGATGGGCGTTTCCGGCGAATTGAGATATTTGGGCTTTCCGTCCCCTAAAATACGCCCGGAAAAAGCCACCACGTTGCCCCTTAGGTCAAAGATCGGGAACATCACCCGATTGCGAAATTTATCGTATTTATTGCCTTTTTCGTTTTTTGCAAGCAGCCCTGCCGCCAAAGCCTCCTCCTCGGAATACCCCTGCGCCTTCAGGTGGCTGCGCAGGGCATCAAAGGAATCCGGCGCATACCCCAAGCCAAACCGAACGATCGCCTCTTTGCCGATGCCTCGCCCGGTTAAATAGTCCAGCCCGGTTTTTCCCTGGGGGCTCATCAGATTTTGATAATAGAACCGTGCCGCCGATTTATGCATTGCATACATCCGCTCCCGGCTTTTGCGGGCAAATTCAGCCGCTTTATCATCCCGATCCGGCAACGCCATCCCCACCCGATCCGCCAGATAGCGAACCGCTTCGATATAGTCCAGGTTCTGATGCTTCATCACGAACGTGATCACGTCGCCCCCGGCGCCGCAGCCGAAGCAGTAATAGGACGCCGTTTCTTCAAAAACGGTGAAGGAGGGCGTTTTTTCCCCGTGGAAGGGGCAAAGACCCGTGTATCGGGTGCCGTTCCGCTTTAGCTGAACGGCGCTGCCGATGATCTCAACAATGCTGTTGCGGCCTTTCAGCTCTGCCAGAAATTGATTATCGATCGCCATTAGCCTTCCCATCCTTTCGGCAGGTAGATTTCCTTATAAAGCTTGACCACGTAGGTATCGGTCATCCCCGCCAGGTAATCCAAAACGGCTCGCTCTTTTCCCTCGGCTTCCATCACCGGCCGATATTCCGAAGAAAGCTCCTCCGGATACTTCATAAAATGATAAAAAAGACGCTGCATCAGCTTCTCCGCCTTGGATTCCTCCTCCTTGGCTTTGGAGCCGGTATAAACATTTTCAAACATAAAGCGGTGCAAAAGATCCAATGCCGCCCCCACCTCGGGATCAATGCTGATGCCCGGGCAAAGGGATACCTGATCGTTATTCAGGCTGTGATCCACCACGCCCCAAACCAGGCTGTTTAAACGCCTGCCATGGCTAGTGCCCAAAACGGAGGTGGCTTCCCCGGGCAGATCCTCCTCCCGGATGATCCCGCCCCGGATGGCGTCGTCGATATCGTGGTTGATATAGGCAATGCGATCCGAAAGCCGCACCACCTGCCCCTCGCAGGTTTCCGGCAGATCGGAGCCGGTATGCTTCAAAATCCCATCCAACACCTCATAAGTAAGGTTCAGCCGCTCCAATACCTTCGCCACCCGCACGCTCTGCTCATTATGGCAAAAATGCAGGGAGCTGATCTCGTCCAAAGCCCGCTCCCCGGCATGACCAAAGGGCGTGTGACCCAGATCGTGACCCAAAGCAATGGCCTCGGTCAGATCTTCATTTAACCGCAGACAGCGGGATATTGTGCGGGAGATCTGGGCAACCTCTAAGGTGTGGGTCAGACGGGTGCGATAATGATCGCCCGAGGGGCTCAAAAAAACCTGGGTTTTATGCTTCAGCCGCCGGAAGGCCTTGGAATGAAGCACCCGATCCCGATCCCGCATATAGCAGGTTCTTAAGGGGCATGGCTCCAGCGCCTCCTCCCGCCCCCGGCTTTCCGCAGAGAGGGCGGCAAACGAAGATAACTGCTGCCGTTCCAATTGCTCCTGCTGCTCACGAAAATTCATTTGCACATCCCCTTCTTTCATCATTTTTTGTCAAAAAAAGTCCTTCTATTTATTGAATACAAAATAACTGATAAAATACCTTTATTTTTCAAAAAAATTTTTCTTGACAAATCTAAACAGAATGGCTATAATATATTAGCGTTATAAATGATCCATTAGCTCAGCTGGCAGAGCACATGACTTTTAATCATGGTGTCCGGAGTTCGATTCTCCGATGGATCACCAAAAAATCCAAGCCCGTAGGCTTGGATTTTTTTATTTGTGTCCGCAGGACACAACATCGTTTAGCCGAAGGCTAACATCATTTAGCCGTAGGCTAACTTCATTGTCCGCTTGCGGACACAAATAAACGATGTTGAGGCTTTGCCTCAAATGAAGTTGCGCCGTGCGCAAATGAAGTTGCACTGCGTGCAAATGATGTGCTTCGCAATGATGTGATGCTTTCGCATCAATGATGTTGCGCTTCGCGCAAACGAATTGTCAGATTTTTTTCAATATATTATACCAAAACCAGCCGAAGCCGCCGGGCTGAAGCTTGCCTTGCTCAAGTCCGTAAGCCAAAAGGGGTTTTTCCGGCACTTCAACGGGATTTTCGCTGAAATTCATCCGCACCAGAAGCTGTTCGCTGCGGATCATTATAAGCTGATCTTCTGCCTCTTCAAAACGAACGCCGCCGGTGAATGCCGGGCGGTTTTCCTGCCGCACTTTTCCCAGCTGACGGTAAAAATCCGGCATTTCACCTTCCTCCTGCCCCCAGGGGAAGGTGCCCCGGCAATAGGGATCGCCATACCCTTCCATGGCGATCTCATCCCCATAAAAGATGCAGGGGATCCCCGGCAGAGAGAATTGCAGAAAAGCGGCTTTTTTCAATCGCTCTTCGCCGATCCTCCGTTGCTCGGCGGAGAGATCATTATCCGCTTGAAAGGCTCTGGGCGGGATGGTATCTGCGCCTAAGCGATTCAGGATGCGGGGCGTATCGTGGGTCGATAAAATATTCATCAGGCAGCGGAGCGCCGGCTCGGGATAACTATCGGCGATATCCAGAACAGCCCTTTGAAATTCCGCCACGCTTCCCCCCTTAACCAGACGGATCACCGCCTCCAGCCAAGGATAATTCATCACCGTATCGCATTGCTGCCCCAATAAGAATTTCCGGCGGGCGCCGTAGCTGACCTTCTCAACGGCGTTTTCCCAGACCTCGCCGATGATCAGGCTTTCCTTTTTCGTGGCCTTCACCCGCTTACGGAACGCCTCCAGAAAGCCATCGGGCAATTCGTCCGCAACGTCCAGCCGCCAGCCAAAGGCACCCCGCTCCATCCAAAGCCGGGCGATGCCCTCTTCGCCGTTAATGTAATTCATAAAATCCGGCGCCAGCTCGTTCACGCAGGGCAACGCCTCGAATCCCCACCAGCAATCGTACCGATCGGGAAAATCATCAAAATGATACCAATGATAATAGGGCGATTCCTTGCTCTGATACGCCCCCAATTCCTCATAAAGACCTTCTTTATTGAAATAGCGGCTATTGGCGCCGGTATGCGAAAAAACGCCGTCCAAAACGATATGGATCCCCTGCTTTTCGGCGTCCCGGCAGAGGGCTTCAAAGTCCTCCCGCTCCCCCAAAAGAGGATCAACGGATTCATAATCGGCGGTGCTGTAGCGATGGTTTTCGCCGCTTTCAAAAATGGGGTTCAGATAAATAAGATCCACGCCCAATTGCTTGATATAGGGCAGCTTTTCCCGAATGCCCGCCAAATTTCCGCCGAAGAAATCATTGCCTTTAAAATCCGGTCGATCCTGGGTAAAAAGAGGGCGTTCATTCCAAACTTCGTGGTAGATCCTTGCCCCTTTTTCCGGGCGTTTTGGGCAGAATTCGCCCCTCGCAAACCGATCCGGAAAGATTTGATACCAGATCCCGCCCGCCAGAGATTCCGGCGTTTCAAAATCCGGATGGTAAACGGTCTGCCGCCATTCGGGCAGCCAATCGCCGGCGGTGGCGTGAACGCCGTCGGTGGTGCCGATAAA
>CAZIQE010000025.1:0-9991 GCA_964541385.1 uncultured Eubacteriales bacterium
TGTATCATCACCTTTGGATCTATACCCATGGCATTGCAACCCTTTGCGCCACCAAAATGTGCCGCTTCACCGATGAGGAGATCAGTAATATGATCACCGAGGTCTGCGCAAGCATTTTGAAAAATCTAAAAGGGGGGCAAAGCGATGATTGAAGCAAAAAACGTTGTGAAATCCTATGGAAACGGGGAAAGCCGATTTCAGGTTCTCAAAGGGATCAGTCTAACGATTCAAGACGGGGATTTTGTGGTGATCCTGGGTGCGTCCGGTTCCGGAAAATCCACCTTTTTGAACGTTTTATCGGGGTTGGAAAGCCCGGATAGCGGCATGGTTTTATACGGTGCAACGGATATAACGGCACTTTCCGATAAGGAATTAACGGCATTTCGCAAAGAACATATCGGCTTTATTTTTCAGCAGTATTATCTGCTTCCGGATATGAGCGTGGAGAAAAACGTGAAAATGGGAGCGGACTTGGCGGGCAACAAGGATTATGAAGCCGTGATCCGGGCGGTCGGACTGGGGGAGAAGCTGCATAAATATCCCGCCGAGCTTTCCGGCGGCGAACAGCAGCGGGTTTCCGTTGCAAGAGCATTGGCAAAAAAACCGAAGATATTGTTTTTAGATGAGCCCACCGGCGCATTGGACGAGAAAACCGGCCGGCAGGTGCTGGACTATATCTGCAAATTAAAAAAGCAGTATGGCTTTACGATCGTAATGGTCACGCATAATCTGAATATTGCGGAAATGGCGAAAACGGTTGTTAAAATGAATAGCGGAATCATTTCGGAGATTTACCGAAACGAAGTTCAAAAGTCCGCTTTTGAGATTGGCTGGTGACGAGATGCTGATCGGAATAAAAAATGCTTCAAAGCTCCTCGGCATTTCAATCATCGCTTGCTGCGCCGTGCTTGTCTGCACGATGTTTTTGAATTTCTATCTGGACGTTCAATCCGTTAAGAGTGAAATAACGTCGGAAGCGTCTATGATGTTTTATCATGCGCAGGTTTCCACTTCAAAGGTCGTTTGCCTTGTAAGCGGCGGCTGCTTGCTCATCACTTCGGTTATTATGCTGATGTTTTATATCAAGCATTATATCGATACCCATAAAAAAGAGTTAGGGATCCTAAAGGCTCTGGGCTATTCCGATTTTCGGGTCGCCCAAAGCTTTTGGATATTCGGGATCAGCGCATTGATCGGAACCGCCGTCGGCTTCGCCGGTGCGTTTGCGCTGATGCCGAGGTTTTATGCCCTGCAAAATGAAGATCAAATGCTTCCGGAGATCGCCATACACTTTCACCCAACGATCTTCATTTATTTTGTGGTATTACCGACAATAGGCTTTTCTCTGCTTTCGATCGGTTATGCCCGGTGGAAATTAAAGAGACCGGTATTATCGCTTTTGAAAAACGATTTTCAGCCCTTCACCAAATTGAAGAAATATGCGAAGGATCAACGCAGCGAGTGCTCTTTTGTGGACGATCTGAAAAGAAACAACTTGAAAAGCAAGAAAGTGCTTGCATTTTTTATGATCTTTGCTTCCTTCTGCTTTTCCGCAATGACGCAAATGTCCTTCAGTATGAAGGATCTGGCAAGTGAAATGATGGGAGCAATGATGCTGATCATCGGGCTTGTTTTGGCGTTTACCACATTGTTTCTGGCGATCACAACGGTGATCAAGGGAAATACCAAAACGATTGCCATGATGCGGGTTTTCGGCTATTCGCAAAAGGAATGCTGCAGGGCAATTCTCGGCGGATACCGCCCGATCTCCTATATCGGCTTCGCCCTCGGAACGGGATATCAGTACGCCCTGCTTCGCATTATGGTGGATCTTGTATATAAAGATATTGAGGGCGTTCCTACTTATAAATTTGATTTTCCCGTTATGCTGATTTCTCTGATCGTTTTTATTGCGATCTATGAAATTTTGATGTTTGTATACTCTGAAAAAATCAAGAAAATTTCAATGAAAGAAATTATGGTCGAATAAATCAAAAAAAAGATCCTGCCCGATGCCGTGGGCAGGATCGCACTTTATTTAACTGCTTTTATGGTATACGTTGCGCCCCAATTCTGCAATACTTCAACAGAAGAAAAGCCGGCTTCAAGAAGTGCTTCCGTCTCGTGTTTGAGGGTCAAAGGGGTGTCGTAATGATAAAATTCCCGATCCTTGATTCCTTGCTCTGCTTTCAATGCGATCAGGTTTTTTCGGTGCATCCGTTCTTCTTCATCAGACAAAGCAAAATAGTCCGTCAGTATAAAATAGCCATCATCCTTTAATGCTCTATGCAGCTTGGCATATAACGGAATTTTTTCTTCCTTGGTAAAATGGTGTAGGCTTTCCACCGATACTGCGCCATCAAACGAAGACACCCCTAAGTCCACGTCAAAATAGGAGCCGCAAATCAAAGTAATGTCCTGATCGGCTAATTTCTTTTTAAGCGCCGATAACATTCCCTGCGATAAATCGATTCCCGTTACTTTCGCCGAGGGATTCAGTTGAAAATATTCCTCCAGCTCCAATCCCGTGCCGCATCCCAAATCAAGGATATGGCAGTTTTCAATGGTCGGCAGCTGTTTCGCTGTAAAGGGATAAAACTTGTCAGCAGATTCGATGGCAGTCAACATATGTTCATCATATCCGTCAAGTCTTGCTTCAAAGAAATCGCTCATTTTTTCAAGCATATCGATCCTCCGCCGAATTCATTCCTATTGAATCACCGTTTTAAATAGCTCTTTTGCCCAGCATAACCAGGACGGCACGTTTGCATCGAGCCATTTAAGAACAAACGGAATATCTGCCGTGGCGAGATCTCCAACGTGACTGTAAACGGTTCCGTTCGCCGCCGTTTTGCCGATGGCGATCAATGCATTTGCGTGATAGCCGACTGCGGCATATTTGCCGATTGCAAGCGCACCCGTTGAGAAGCACCCAACAGAGAGCGCACCGAAGGATATCAGCCCTACGCCGATTGCGCCGATGGCAAATAAGCCGAGCGCAATCGTGCCGACTGCAAGAAGCCCCACCGAGTATACCCCTGCGGAAATCAAGCCGAGGGACAATAGCCCGAAGGAAATGATTCCGAGTGAGATCAAACCACAGGAGAAAAGACCCCGTGCGATCAAACCAAAGGAAAAAACGCCGCGTGCCTTAAGACCGATCGCAAAAAAACCGCGGGCGTTTCTTCCGATATGATAAAGGGGCATACCGAAAAGCATTTTTTCGCTCTTGCGTTCGTGAAGCTGTTTTTTGAATTTATCGCAAACGTTTTCTTTTTCGGCGGCTTGGAAGCCCTGCTTTTCGGTGACGCCGTCATTGAGCAGATAGTCCATTGAACAGTCAAAAAGCTTTCCCATCTTTATCAGCTTATCCGTTTCGGGGTAGGCGAGATCCGATTCCCACTTGCTGATGGACTGGCGGGAAACGCCGAGGATATCGGCAAGCTGTTCTTGCGTATAATTGTATTCTTTTCTTAATTTTGATAGTTTTTCGCCAAATTTCATTCTCATCTCTCCTTATGAACGTTTTATTGCCTTTATTTTAGAACGTTCGGCAAAAACAGACCACCAATTTGCCGTTTCTAAATGTAAACCTTAAGTTGCATTGTATATTTACCAATTGATTATAACATACCAATATAAATATGGCAAAGCTTTTGAATTTTTTTTCGTTTTTACCCTTTTTAAGTATTGACGGGAAAAGAAAGGTGTGCTATAATACTAAAAAATTCAAAATGAATAACATTTAACGGATCCAGCTGTCTGCAGAGAACGTTGGATTCGTTTTGTTTTTTTACGGGAAATTTGATTAAAAAAGGAGACCGAATTATGGAAGTTCAACTTCAGGAGCTTATTGAGCAGATCAAGAAGGACGGAGTTGCAACCGCCGAGGCGGAGGCAAAGACCATTATTGAAGAAGCAAAATCAGATGCCGAAAAGATCATTGCAGATGCGCAGGCAGAGGCGGATAAAATCCTGGAAAATGCAAAAGCCGAAACCGAGCGAATGGCGAAATCAAGCGAGGATTCCATTCGCCAGGCAGGGCGCAATCTGCTGATTTCTTTCAGAGAAAGCGTAACGAGAGAGCTTCAGTCCATCGTGGGCGAAAACGTCGCCGGTGTCTATTCCTCCGATGCCTTTTCCAAGCTGCTTATGAGCATTATTGAAAACTGGGCAAATAAGCCGGAGGCAGAAGATATTGAAGTAATTTTGAATACGCAGGATCTTAATAAGCTGGAAGAAACCCTATCGGCCGCTCTTAAAGAAAAAATGGTAAAGGGCATCACGCTTAAGGCAAATGATCATTTCGACGGCGGATTTCGCATTGCCGTGAAAAACGGCGGCGCCTATTATGATTACTCTGCGGAAGCGGTTGTGGATATGCTTTCAAATTATCTCAGCCCCAAGGTTACCGCACTTTTGAAAGAGGCGGAGTAATAACGATGGCTGAATATTATTTAATATCGCAGCTGCCGTCTTTGGATGGGATCGGTGATCATATCCCGCTCCCGATCACAGAAGAGCGATTTGCAGAGCTTTGCAGCCGCTTTTTGGGGAAAAAGCTGCAGAAGGCGATGAAGGAACTCACTTTATCGCCTCCCCGAAATGTTGAAAAATCGGGCTCCGCTTTGCTTGATGCCTGGAACGAAAGGGAAAGAAACCTTCGATTTGCGCTTGCTAAAGTCCGGGCGGAGAAAATGAAAAAACCGTTTGATACCGAAAACAAAGCGTTCCCAACGGAGTATACCAATGCGGCAAGTGCGGCGGCAGAGATGAAAAATCCGATGGAAGCGGAGGAATATTTAAACCGCTACCGTTTAGACCTGTTAGAAGCGCTGAGACCCACGGATCATTTTTCGGAGGATTATCTCTTCTATTACGGGCTTAAGCTAAAACTCATTTATCGCATCAGGCAGTTTGATACCGAGTCCGGTGTAAAAGCATACAAGAAAATATACGATTCCATTTTAAATGGAGATCGCACGGAGGCAAAACAATGACCGAGAATAAAGGAAAGGTAATAAGCATAAACGGAAACCTGCTGTCGGTAGAATTCAGCGGCAGCGTTTCCATGAACGAAATCTGTTATGTTTTTGTGGGGGATACCGCCCTGAAAAGCGAGGTTATCCGTATCAAAGGCAACGTTGCGCAGGTGCAGGTTTATGAAATGACCGATGGCATTCAATGCGGCGATACCGTTGAATTCACGGGCGATATGCTCTCGGCAGAGCTCGGTCCCGGATTGCTCGGTCAAATCTACGATGGGCTTCAGAATCCGCTTCCCGTTTTGGCAGAGCAGGCAGGCTGGTTTTTGGAAAGAGGCGTTTACGCAGACGGGCTGAACGTTGAAAAGAAATGGGCGTTCACGCCGACCGCCCGGGTTGGTGACGTTGTGCGTGCGGGTGAATATATCGGCACCGTTCCCGAGGGTGCGTTTACGCATAAAATTTTTATCCCGTTTTATCTGCTTGGCAACTATACGGTAAAATCCATTGCCGATCAGGGCGACTATACCGTTAAAGAACCGATTGCGGTCATCAAAGATGAGCGGGGGCGTGAAATTTCCGTAACGATGTCGTTTAAGTGGCCGGTCAAGCGTGCCGTAAAATGCTATAGCGAGAGATTGGCGCCCAATGAAACGATGGAAACCAAGGTGCGCCTTATCGATTCCTTTTTCCCCGTTGCAAAGGGCGGAACCTATTGTACGCCCGGCCCGTTTGGCGCCGGTAAAACCGTATTGCAGCATACCACGTCAAAATATGCGGATGTGGATATCGTTATTATCGCCGCCTGCGGCGAGCGTGCCGGTGAGGTTGTTGAAACGCTTACGGAATTTCCCGAGCTGACAGATCCTAAAACCGGTCGTTCGCTGATGGAGCGCA
The DNA here is from genome assembly GCA_964541385.1 of uncultured Eubacteriales bacterium. GTDB lineage: Bacteria > Bacillota > Clostridia > Oscillospirales > QAKW01 > QAKW01. Next base: position 5,883 of record CAZIQE010000025.1, read on the forward strand.
CCATTATTATATGCAACACGTCCTCAATGCCCGTTGCTTCCCGTGAGGCTTCGGTTTATACCTCGGTAACGCTTGCCGAGTATTATCGGCAAATGGGGCTGCACGTTCTTCTGCTTGCAGACTCCACCTCCCGCTGGGCGCAGGCACTTCGTGAAATGTCCGGCAGACTGGAAGAGATCCCCGGCGAGGAGGCATTCCCCGCCTATCTGGAATCTTATATTGCGGCATTTTATGAAAGGGCAGGCTATGTCCGCCTGCCGGACGGCAGCACCGGCTCCGTTACCATCGGCGGAACCGTATCTCCTGCGGGCGGCAACTTCGAAGAACCCGTAACGCAGGCAACCTTAAAGGTTGTCGGCGCTTTCCACGGTCTTTCCCGTGAGCGTTCGGATGCCAGAAAATATCCTGCGATCGATCCCCTGATCTCCTGGTCGAAATATCAGAGCGTTATTAACAGCGAGAAGCTGGAATTCTGCAAGGGCATTCTTCACCACGGCGACGAGATCGGCTCTATGATGAAGGTGGTCGGTGAAGAGGGTACGACTCTTTTAGATTATATAACCTATTTAAAATCTGAAATGCTCGATGCCGTTTATCTGCAGCAGAATTCATTTGATTTAATTGAGGCAAACTGTTCAAAAGAGCGTCAGCGCTATGTTACCGATAAGCTTGTATACATTTTGGGCAGTCACTACGCTCTTCAGGATAAGGATGAAGCACGCAGCTTCTTTAACCGGATGCGGCAGAAATTCATCGACTGGAATTATACCGAGTTTGAGAGCGAGGCATTCAAAAAAGCAGAATCCGAGATCGATGCATTGTATCGGCAGGGCGACGGAAAATTATCCGCACCGGCTGAAAAACTGTTAAAGGACGGTGAATAAGAGTGAGCAAGGTATATAATCGAATCGAATCCATTACGGGTAACGTGATCACCGTCCGGGCAAACGGCGTTAAGTATAAGGAGCTTGCGCAAATCAATACACGCTTCGGCAAGTCATTGGCGCAGGTCAATAAGATCGAAGGGGACATTGTGTCCCTGCAGGTTTTTGCCGGCGGTCAGGGTGTCTCCACAGAAGACGAGGTTCGCTTCCTCGGCCACGAAATGCGTGTATCCTTCAGCGAGGATCTGCTGGGTCGTATCTTCAACGGCTCCGGCGAGCCGAGAGATAATGGCCCCGCACTTACGGAAAACTTAAAGCCGATCGGCGGCCCCTCTGTCAACCCCACCAAGCGTATTCTTGCCAACCGGATGATGAGAACCAACATTCCCATGATCGATATGTTCAACACGCTGGTTGTTTCTCAGAAATTGCCCATTTTCTCCATTTCCGGTGAGCCGTATAACCAGCTTCTTGCCCGGATCGCAATGCAGGCGGATGCCGACGTCATTGTTCTTGGCGGGATGGGTCTTAAATATGATGACTTCCTGTATTTTAAGGATGCGCTTTCCAAAGGCGGCGCATTAAGTAAAACCGTTATGTTTATTCATACTGCCTCCGATCCAACCGTTGAGTGTATGATGATTCCCGATATGGTGCTGGCGGTAGCGGAGCAGTTTGCGCTTCAGAATAAAGACGTATTGGTGCTCCTCACCGATATGACCAACTTTGCCGATGCCATGAAGGAAATCGCCATCACGCAGGAGCAGGTGCCGTCAAACCGTGGATATCCCGGCGATCTTTATTCTCAGCTTGCCGCCCGCTATGAAAAGGCGGTGGACTTTGCCGATTCGGGCTCGGTTACCGTTCTTGCGGTCACAACGATGCCCGGCGACGACGTTACGCATCCGGTTCCCGATAATACGGGGTATATCACCGAAGGGCAGTATTATCTTAAAGGCGGCCGTATTGAGCCGTTCGGCTCTCTTTCCCGGCTCAAGCAAAATGTAAACGGTAAAACCCGAACAGACCACCGTGCATTGATGGATGCAATGATTCGTCTTTATTCTTCCTATAAGGAAACACTCGAAAAGAAAAATATGGGCTTTTTTATGAGCCAATGGGATGAAAAGCTCTTGAAATACGGAAACCTCTTTGAAAATAAACTGATGTCGCTTTCCGTGAATCTTCCGCTTGAGGAAGCACTTGATTTAGGATGGGAAATTTTAGCGGATTGCTTCCAGAAAGACGAAACCGGAATCAAGTCGGATCTTATCGAAGAATTCTGGCATGAGGGTTAAGGAGGTTTGTGGCTTTGGCAAAAATCAAGCTAACTAAAAACGAGTTAAAGGTACAAAAGGACGCACTTAAAATGTACCGCAGATATTTGCCTACTCTAACGTTGAAAAAGCAACAGCTCCAATCGGGGATCCGCACAATTGAAGCCAAGGCAAGAGCCGTGAGAAAAGAAAGAGAAGACCTTGAATTCGGCTTTAGAGAATGGATCGCTGTTTTCAGCGAAACGGATGCATTCCCCCGGGGAGTGATCACCGTCAGCAATATTCGCAAAGGAAGAGGAAATATTGCGGGCGTTGATATCCCAACGTTTGAGGGTGCGGATTTTAAGAGGGGAGACTACGATCTTTACGAAACTCCGCTTTGGGTGGATATCGCCGCAAACCATATGGAAAAGGCAATGTCCCTTGATTTAGAGGCGGAGGTGTTAGAGGAGCAGGTTCGGCTATTGGAGAAGGAATTGCTTACCACTTCTCAAAGAGTCAATCTATTTGAAAAGGTTAAAATCCCCGAAACCGAGGCAAACATCAAAAAAATCTCGATTTATATGGCAGACCAGCAGGTGAGTGCCGTGGTGCGTTCGAAAATTTCGAAGCGAAAGATCGCCTTTCATAATACGATAGCTTCCGAAAAGGGGGTATCTTCATTATGATCGTGCCGATGAAAAAAATCTCGCTCATCGTGAGAGAAAACAAAAAAGAAGAAACCCTGAAGCTGCTTCGCAAATTAGGAATGCTCCATATTGAAATAGCAGAAGGCAAAGGCGAGAAAATTGCCTCGCTTCGGGAGCAAATCGCTTTGCTTGAAGGTGCGGTCTATACCATCGGTAAAGTGAAAGATGCAGAGCAAAAAGAATTGAGTGCCGAAGAGGCATTGAGCGTTGCAAGGCAGGTTGCCGATCTTGATGAAGAGAAAAAGCAATGCCGGTCAGAGATCATTCAACTTCATTCGGAGCTGGACCGTTTAAAAAGCTGGGGGGATATTGATCCAAGCAGCATCAGCGATTTGAAATCAAAAGGGTATGAAATATCCTTTTATGAGATGCCTAAAACCGAATACGATTCGCTCCCCGAAGGCATCAAAACGGTTCGGCTGGATGCAACCAAATCGACCGTCAGATTTATGCTGATCCGATCCGATGCAGAGGACGATTCCTCGATGAATGCGTACCGTTTGGCACTCCCTTCGCTTTCTACGGATGAGATGAGGCAAAAATGTGCGGAGCTTAATGCTCGCATCGATGCAATCAATGAAACGATTCTTTTCAACGCATGCTATATTGAGAGTATCAAGCGAGCCGTTCAAGCCATCGAAAGGGAAGTGGAATTTGAAACCTACGCAACGGGTATGACCGATGAAAATCTATCGCCCGAAAGCGAAGAGGCGATTTCCGTTTCCTATTTCACAGGATTTATTGAGGCTGAAAACCTTGATAAACTCAAGGAAAATGCCGAAAAAAATGCGTGGGGACTTCTCGTGGAGGATCCAAAGGAAGAGGATAATGTTCCCACCAAGCTTAAAAACAATAAGTTTGTGAGCCTAATTTATCCGCTCACCGACTTTTTGGGCACCGTTCCCGGATACTTTGAGTATGACATTTCGGGTTGGTTTTTGGCGTTTATACTCATCTTCTTCGGAATTATTTTCGGCGACGGCGGATACGGATTATTCATCTGCGCCGTTGCGGCGATCCCGATCATAAAATCGCTTATCGCCAAAAAGCAGATTTCGCCAACAATTTTGCTTGTGGGGCTGTTCGGTCTTTCAACCGTCCTCTGGGGCACGCTCACATGTACCTGGTTCGGGCTTTCTCCGGCGCAATTACCTGAATGGTTAAAGAGTTTATCCATACCGGTCATCTCAAACGTGTATGCCGAAAAGATCTGGACTCCGTTTTGGATGAATGGCTCTGCGGGGCTGACTACGGCGCAA
>CAZIQE010000026.1:0-6400 GCA_964541385.1 uncultured Eubacteriales bacterium
CATCAGCGTTGTAACCAATCTTTCCCCCAACCATCTGGATATGCATAAGGGGATGGAGGAATACGTGGATGCCAAGAAGAATATCTTCCGCTATCAGGATCCATCCGGCATCACCGTTTTGAATCTGGATAATGAGATCACCGCCGGCTTCGGCAAGGAAGCTCCCGGAACGGTGCGTTGGTTCTCTTTTCAAAAGGATCCCGAAACAGACGGCGCATTTTACAGAGAAAATGCAGTTTATCTCCGCAAAAACGGTCATTCAGAAAAACTGATCGACCGCAGTCAGCTCCTCTTGCGAGGAAACCATAACGTGGAAAACTATATGGCGGCAGTTTCTGCGGTGATGGATTTTTGCCCCGTTGAAATTATGCGGGAGGTGGCGGAGAATTTCGGCGGTGTTCGCCATCGAATGGAGTTCATCCGGGAGGTAAACGGGGTGAAGTTTTATAATGATTCCATCGGTTCTTCGCCCACCCGCACGATCGCCACGCTGATGAGCTTCGATCAAAAGGTTCGGCTGATCGCCGGCGGCTATGATAAGAAGATTCCCTTTGATACGCTGGGCGAGATCGTGCCCCGGCGGGTGGAAAAGCTCTATCTTTGCGGCGCAACCGCTTTTGCCATCCGGGAAGCCGTTCGGAAAAATGCGCCCGCATTTCCCATCGATGTTTATGAAAATCTGAAAGCGGCGATCCAAGCCGCTTATCGGGAGGCAACGCCCGGCGATATCGTGCTGCTTTCTCCCGCCTGCGCCAGTTTCGATCAGTTTAAAAATTTTGAGGAGCGGGGCGATTATTTCGTCTCCGTTGTGAAGGAATTGCAATGAGAAATTTAAAGAATTATCTTTATGAATTATGCGCTGAAAATCTGCCCAGCGGTTCCGAGCAGGAGGCGTTGAAGCCCCTGCAATTGCTGCGCCCTCTGGTGGATCAATGCTATCAGGATGAAGCCGGGAATATTATCGGCTATCGAAAGGCGGCATTTCCGGGTGCGGAAAAGCTGCTGCTGGATGCCCATCTGGATGAAATCGGTCTGATCGTCACCAAGGTGGACGATAACGGTTTTCTGCATTTCACCGGGCTCACCTACGGTATTTCAACCGAAGGCCTGCCGGGCACCCGGGTAACGGTGAAGGGAATGCGCCCCCTGCCCGGCATTATCGCCACGATCCCGCCCCATCTGCAAAAAGAAAAAAACCGTGCCAAGCGTTCGCCGATAGAGAAAATGGTGATCGATATCGGATTTTCTGCCGAAAAGGCGAGGGAATTGGTGAAGGTGGGCGATCCGGTGGTTCTGCGCCATAGCTGTGCGGATCTGATGAACGATCGGATCACCGGCAAGGCGTTGGATAACCGAGCCGGCGTGGCGGTGATTTTGGAAACCCTGCGCCGTCTGGAAAAAATCCCCTTGCCGGTGGATCTTTATACTGTGTTTTCCGCCGGTGAGGAATTCGGGGGCTTCGGCGTAAAGAATGCCGCCTGGGAGCTTTTTCCGGATGAGGCGATCGTTTTGGACGTTACCTTCGCCGCCAATCCCGGCGTGGGCGAGGAGATCGGCTTTCCTTTGGGCAGCGGGGCGGTGATCGGCGTGGCTCCGGCTCTGAACGGCAGGATGACCGACCGTATGACCAATCTGGCGAAGGAGCAGAAAATTCCCTTTGCTTTGGAAGTGATGACCGATCGCACCGGCACCAACAGCGAAAATATTGCGGCAACCCGATCCGGCATCCCGGTGGGGTTGATCTCGATCCCGGAGCGGTATATGCATAGCGGATGCGAAGTGGTGGATCTGAAGGATCTGAGTGCCGCCGCCGATCTGCTGTGCGCTTATATCCATCAAGGAGGAATGAACCGATGAATAAGGAATTGAGCTATCTGACCTCTCTTTTCGGTGCCTCCGGCAGCGAAGGCGACGTGCGCCAGGCGATTTTGAATGAGCTGCGTGCCTATTGCGATCAGGTGGATACCGATCGGATGGGGAACGTGATCGCCTTTAAGCGGGGTCTTTCGGAGCCGCCCTATACGGTGATGCTGGCGGCGCATATGGATGAGATCGCTCTGGTGGTAACGCATATCGATGAAAGCGGTTACCTCCGTTTCGGTGCGATGGGTGCTGTGGATCCCCGCACGCTGCCGGGGAAACACGTGGTGATCGGCAGAAAGAAATACCACGGCGTGATCGGGATCCTGCCTCCGCATCTGGTGAAGCGGAAGGATAGCGACGTACAGAAAATCGAAGATCTATTTATCGATATCGGTGCCGGGGATCGGGCGGATGCCGAAGCATTGGTGGCTTTGGGCGATCGCATCGGCTTTGATACCGACTATCGGGAATTCGGCGAGGGATTGGTTGCCGCCAAGGGTCTGGATGATCGGGCAGGCTGCCATATTTTGTTGGAATTGATCAAAAAGGATCTGCCCTTTGATACCTGGTTTGTCTTTTTCTCTTTGGGCGAGATCGGCGGTGCGCTGGGCTTAAAAACCGCCGCCTTCAGCGTGAAGCCGCAGCTGGCGTTTCTGGTGCAGGGTGCCGCATCGGCGGATTTTGCCGAAGCGGGGGAGCAGGGCTGCCTTTTGGGCAAGGGACCTGCAATCTCCTTTATGGATCATGCGGCTGTTTATGATCGGGCTTTATATCAGCTTGCGTTCCGGGCGGCAAACAATGCCGGGATCCCGGTGCAGGCGAATCGGTCGGTGGAGGGAATGAACGAGAACGGAACGCTCGCCTCCGCCTTAAACGGATGCCGGTGCCTGGCGGTATCTTTTCCCTGCCGCTATATCCATTCCGCAGTCAGCGTCGCCTCGCTGGCGGATATCGAAAATACGGCTCTTTTACTGGAAAAAATCCTGCGAGAGATCGCAAACGGAGGTTATAACGAATGATTGAAGAATTGCGTAATCTGGTTCAGTTAAACGGCGTTTCCGGCAACGAAGGCTCGGTTCGCAGCTATATCCGCAGTCAGATTTTGCCGCTCGCCGATAAGGTTTATGAAGATGAGATGGGCAATCTGGTTGCGGTAAAGCGTGGCGACGGCCCCAAGGTGATGCTGATGGCGCATATGGATGAGATCGGCTTGGTGGCAACCTATGCGGATGAAAACGGATTCATCCGTGTTTCCGCCGTGGGAGCGGTTTCGCCCCGCTTTTCCATCGGCCATAGCGTTCAGTTTGAAAACGGCGTAAAAGGGGTCTTTACCTGCGGGGTAAAGGATGAAAAGGATCTCACCGTTCGGGATTGCTATGTGGATATCGGTGCGGAAAGCCGCCGGGAGGCGTTGGAACGCATTGAAATCGGGATGACCGCCCGCTTTGATGCCGATGTTTTTGAAACGGGCAATAAACTGGTTTCCCACGCTTTGGATGATCGGCTGGGCTGCTATTGCCTGATGGAAACCCTTCGTCGGCTGAAGGAATGTACTTGCGAGGTATATGCGGTGTTCACGGTGCAGGAGGAAGTGGGCTTGCGCGGCGCCAAGGTTTCGGGCTTTGAGATCGTGCCGGACGTGGCGTTGGCTGTCGACGTAACGGTGAGCGGCGATCATCCGGACGGCGAGGTAACCGCCGCCGCTTTAGGCAAGGGCACCGCCATTAAATATCGGGATAATTCCGCCATCTGTAACCGTGAAATCTCGGTTGATCTGGAAAATCTGGCAGCCCGCAAGGGAATTGCGTTCCAGCGGGATGTTCTGGCAACGGGCGGAACCGATATCGGCGGCGTGCAGGCGCTGGGCAGGGGCGTTGCCGTTTGCGGGCTCAGCATCCCCATTCGCTATTGTCATACCCGGGTGGAAATGGCGGATCGGCGGGATGTGGAAGCAACCGTTCGCTTATTAACAGCCTATCTGGAAAAATAGTTGATTTTTCCCGGTTTTTCTGCTATAATACGATGAATAGTTTATTAAAGGATGTGTAAATTTGCGGTTAAGATGTTTGGATATCCAGGGCTTCAAATCGTTCCCGGATAAAATCAATATCGGATTTGATCGGGGCATCACGGCGATCGTGGGCCCGAACGGTTCCGGTAAAAGTAACGTATCGGATGCCATTCGCTGGGTTTTGGGCGAACAATCGAATAAAAGCCTGCGGAGCACCAGAATGGAAGACGTGATCTTTTCCGGCACAGCCAAACGGAAACCCCAGGGCTTTGCAGAGGTCAGCCTCACGATCGATAACAGCGATCACGCCCTGAACGTGGAATATAATGAAGTGATGATCACCCGCCGTTATTACCGAAGCGGGGAAAGTGAATATTTCATCAATAAATCGCCGGCTCGCCTCAGGGATATCAATGAGCTCTTTATGGATACCGGTCTGGGGCGTGACGGCTATTCCATTATCGGGCAGGGAACCATCGACCAGATCCTTTTGGGGAAGAGCGAGGAACGCCGTTCGATGCTGGAGGAGGTGGCGGGAATCTCCAAATTCCGCTACCGTAAAACGGAGGCAGAGCGGAAATTGGCGGCCACCGAAGAAAATCTGGTTCGCCTGAACGATATCGTGGGTGAATTGGAGGAACGCCTGCCCGGCTTGGAACGCCAGGCGGAAAAAGCCCGAAAGTATCTAACGATGTATGAAGAGAAGAAGGGCTTGGAGATTTCTCTTTGGTTGGAGGAATTGGATCGGATCAAGGGAAACGCCCAAACGATCCGGGAAAGCCACGCCATCGCCAAAGGTCAGCTGGATGGCTTAACGGTGGAAGTGGAAAATATTGAATCCGAGATCAGCCATCTTTTCGATGAAAACGTTCGGATCAATATGGAATTGGATCAGATCCGCCAGCAGCAATCCTCCTGGGAAGAGCAAATCGGCGAAATCAATTCCCAAAAGGCGGTTTTGGAAAGCCGTGCGGAATTTGAAGAGGGCGTGATCCTCCGTTCGGAGCAGGAGCTTTCCTCCGTGAGCACCCGGCGGGAGGAAACCGAGCAGAATATTGTTCGGATGAATGAAGAGATCCAGGCCAAAACGGCGGAGATCGCCGCCGTTGAAGAAAAAATCAACGCCGTGTTCGCCGAGATCGAGGCGATCACCGCCAAGGGGGAGGATCAGCGCAAAAAAGCGGGCGAGCTGCAATCCTCCCTGCAGGAAATCGGTGCGAAGCGAAACCGGATCCAGATGGAGATCATTTCAACCCATTCATCGGCTGAATCCCAGCAAAACAGAATCGATGAACTGGATGTTTCTTTGAAAAATCAAGCCCTGCAAACCAAAGCCCTGGAGGAGGAATTAGAGGAGATCCGATCCACGGTTTCTCAAAAGGAAGAGGAAAAGCAGAGCGAATTGAATTCTGCCGCCGGGATGCAAAAGATGCTGGAGATCAAAACCCGCAGCTACGATGAAGCATTAGCGGCAGAGCAGCGCTATGCAAACGAAAAAAATGCCCTGGAGCAGCGCAGCCGGATCCTTTCCGAAATGGAAAAGCATCTGGAAGGCTTCGGCGGGGCGGTCAAGGCAGTATTGGAGCAAAGCCGGCGGGGTGCCCTGCAGGGCATTGTCGGAACCGTTTCCCAGCTGATCAAGGTGGAAGAAAAATATCTGGTGGCAATTGAAACGGCATTGGGAGCCGGAATTCAGAATATCGTTACCAAAGATGCAAGTGCCGCCAAAACGGCAATGCTCTGGCTGAAAAGCCGCAACGGCGGCAGAGCCACCTTCCTGCCGCTAAATAGTCTCACGCCCAAGGCGATCACCGAGAAATTCAACGGAAAACCCGGCTTTATCGGGATTGCCGATGAATTGGTGGAAACCGATTCCGCCAATCAATTGGCGATCCGTTTTCTGTTGGGCAGAACCCTGGTCTGCGATCATATCGACCACGCCCTTGCGTTGGCAAAGTCCATTCAGAATCGCTATCGGATCGTTACGCTGGACGGACAAGTCATCAATGCGGGCGGATCGATGACCGGCGGTAGTGCCGCGAAAAACGGCGGTCTGCTTTCCCGCAGTCTGGAATTGGAGAGAATCGAAAAGGAACTGACGGTTAAAGAAAAAGAGTATCTGGAAGCGCAGGAAAAACTGGAGAAAGCCGCCCGGGAAAAGAATGCAATGGACGCTCGGATGGAAACGAACCGTGAAACGGTTCGGGCTCTGGAGGAAGAGATCAGCCGTTTGCAGGGTCTTTATGAAAATAAGGAAGTGGTGCTGGAGTCCTATCGTGATCTGGCGGAGGGCTATCAGCGTGAAAAAACGATGCTGCTTTCCGTGATCGATGCGGCGAGTGCCCGGATTCGGGAATTGAACCAAGAAAAAACGGCTTGTGATGCAGAATCTGCAAAGCTACAGGAGGAATTAACCTCTCTGCAGGGTCTCAGCAACGAGGATCAACTGCGGATGGAAACCCTCAAGCAGCAATCCGCAAATTACGAGCTGGATAAAGTGGGCTTCTTCAAAGAGATCGAAGGCAT
>CAZIQE010000027.1:0-5290 GCA_964541385.1 uncultured Eubacteriales bacterium
ATTGCGGAAATGATCCATCACTTTTTCACTGTATAACATATTGGCGTTCTCCTTTTTGCAATTCTTCCCAAACCGGGGAAATACTCCTTAGATAACCGATCACGTCGGTGACCGCCTCAACGATATAATCCATTTCTTCCATCGTATTGGTTTCGTTCACCGAAAGCCGCAGGGAGCCGTGGGCAACCTCATGGGGAAGACCGAGGCTCAAAAGCACGTGGCTGGGATCCAGGGAGCCGGAGGTGCAGGCGGAGCCGCTGGAGGCGGCAATGCCCTTATCGTCCAGCAGAAGCAGAAGAGATTCTCCCTCCACGCCTTCAAAGCAGAAATTCACGGTGCCCGGCACCCGCCGGGTGCGATCGCCGTTCAGCGTACTATGCGGGATTTTGCTCAATCCCTCGATCAGCCGATCCCGCAGGCTGCTGATATAGGCACTCCGTTCCTTAAGATGGGCGATGGCGTCCTCCAGGGCGGCCGCCATCCCCACGATGGCGGGCAGGTTTTCGGTGCCGGCACGGCGACCTCGCTCCTGCGCACCGCCTTCAATCAGGGGCTTCAAGGGGATTCCCCGGCGCACGTAGAGCGCACCGATCCCCCGGGGACCGTGAAATTTATGGGCGGAAAGAGAGAGCATATCGATATTCTGCTCTTTTACGTTCACGTCGACGTGCGCCACAGCCTGCACGGCATCCGTATGGAACGGAACCCCCGCCTCCCGGCAGATGGCGCCCAGCTCCCGGATGGGCTGGAGGGTGCCGATCTCGTTATTGGCGAACATAATCGTCACCAATGCGGTATCCTCCCGCAGGGCGGCTTTCAGCTCCTCGGGGCGAACCACGCCGTTTTCGTGAACCTCCAAAAGCGTGACCTCGAAGCCCTCCTCCTCCAAGCGGTTCAGAGTATGCAGAACGGCGTGATGCTCAAATTTGGTGGAGATCAGATGCTTTTTCCCTTTGCGGGCACCCCAATATGCGGCAGAACGGATCGCCTGATTATCGGATTCACTTCCGCCGGAGGTAAAATAGATCTCCTTGGGCTCGGCGCCCAGAAGGGCGGCAATTTTTGCCCGCGCCTTCTCCAGGCTTTCCTTGGCGGCCTGACCAACGGAATAAAGGCTGGAAGGATTTCCGTATATTTCGTCGAAGCAGGGGAGCATCGCTTCCCTTGCAACTCTGCTTAATTTCGTGGTTGCAGCGTTATCTGCGTAGATATACAATGAGAGTTCCTCCTGTAATTCCTATCATTTCAGTAGGAATAATAGCATACGTTTCCTATCTTGTCAATAGGATATTCAATAATCCGGAAAATATTTGAAAAAATGCAGGGAAACAGGCAGGATCTGCGACCGTTATTCCACCTCGATCAATTCATATTCCCGGCTGCCGAAGCCCAGCTCTGCGGCGGCTTCGATCGTATGAACGCCGTTGCGGCTTTCGATCCGCTCCAAAAGATGGGGTCGACCGGGATCGGTGCAGGCATAAACCAGATCCACGCAGGCCTGATCGATGGCAATGGGATCATCGGAAACCAAAATCCCGATATCCGCAATGCAGGGATCCTCGGCAACGGCGCAGCAATCGCAATCCACGCTCATATTCTTCATCACGTTGACGTAAACCAGATTTCCCTTGAAAAATTCCACAACGGAGCTTGCCGCATCCGCCATCGATTCCAAAAAAGAATCGTGGTCGGCTGTCCAAAGATTTTCCGGCGCACCCGCACCGTGGATATAGGCTTTGCCGAAGGAAGACGCCACGCCGATGGAAAGCTGCTTTAAAGCGCCGCCGAATCCGCCCATCGGATGCCCTTTGAAATGGGAAAGAACCAGCATGGAATCATAATTTTTTAGGTTTTTGCCCACAAAGTTTTTTTGAATCCTTTTTCCCTGCGGAATGGGCAATTCCAAGTCCGGCCCTTCCGCATCCATAAGATCCACCTGAAAATGGGTACTCCAACCGTGGTAGGAAAGTAATTTATAATGCTTTTCGGTGGTATCCCGCTCGCCCTGATAGGCGGTATTACATTCCACAACGGTGCCATGCACCGCCTCCACCATCGGACGCCAGAAATCCGGGCGCAAAAAGTTCTGGTTGCCCTTTTCGCCGGAGTGCACTTTCACAGCCACCTTGCCGGGCAGCTTCTTTCCTAATAATTGATAGAGCTCTAAAACCTTTTCGGGGGTGATGGTTTTGGAAAAATAGACCTTTGCGCTCATTCTTCGTTCTCCTTTTCATTAAATAAATAGTAGAGAACCCGTTCGGGATCCTCTAAAAATTGCTTGGTGATGCGGAAATGATCGGTCTCCCGATAGGTGGTTTCCCGGATGCATTGAGGTGTGATCTCATAGATCCGGGCGCCGGGATACGCCATCAGGATCGGGGAGTGGGTGGAAATGATAAATTGGGAGTTTAATTTGGTGAGTTGATGGATCCGTTCCATCAGCCGCATCAGCTTCATCGGCGAAAGGGCGGCCTCCGGTTCATCTAAGATATAGATCCCGTTTCCCTGAAATCGGTTTTCCGCCAATGCCATAAAGCTTTCGCCATGGGATTGCCGATGCAGCGAGACCCCGCCGTAGCCTTCGATCACCGGGGGCTGCATCGCCGGGATCAGATCCAGCCGGTCGATTTCGGTGGCAACGTTATAAAAGCTTTCGGCACGCAGAAAATATCCGTCCTTCGGGTGCGAAACCCCTCGCACCAGCCCCAAGTATTTGAAAAGATCGGAATGGGAATCCTCGGTGGAGAAATTAAAGTTTTTGGAGCCGCCCTCCGGATTGAAGCCCAAGGCAATGGCAATGGCTTCGATGAGGGTGGATTTGCCCATTCCGTTTTCCCCCACCAGAAAGGTGACCGGCGTGGAAAAAGTAAGAGGCTTCTTATTCAAAAAAACAACGCTCGGCAGATGGCTGAGATAATTTTCCGTTGGAATTTTATGCTTAATATAAACTTCTCTCAAATAGAGATTATTTAGCATGGGATCACCTCATCCCAATTATATCAAAGACGCAGCAAAACTGCAATAAAAATACGAAAAAGAATGGGATAAAAGGAAAAAACCGGAAAAATATTGAACAGAATATTGGCAAAAACTGTTGAAAAACAGAAAATAATATGCTAAAATGAACATAAAATTGGTATTTTGAGGAAAATGGGGGGAACCAAGCAAAAATGAACGGCTCCTTGAATTTAAGCCTTCCCTTTCAATTGAAAATCGACGTTTCCGGCGAAGAGGAGGGGCTCCATTGGCACGCAGATCCGGAGGTTTTGCTCTGCACCGGCGGGCACGGATGCGTTATTCTGAATGGGAAGAAAATCCATTTCATCCGAAACGACGTGATCGCCGTCACGCCCGGAATGGTCCACTATGTTCCGGCGGCGGGGGAGCCCCAATATACCGCTCTGCGTTTTTCCATAGAGTATTGCCGTGCGGTGGGCATTGATCCGGCGGATCTATCCTTCACGCCCTTTATCATCAATTCGGCGTTTTCCAATATGCTGGTGCAGCTCCGGGAATTTTGGGTTAATCCCAACGTGCCCTATGGGAGGGTGAAGGCGCAGGAACTCGCTTTGAAGGTCTTGGTGGAGCTTGCAGAACGGTATGGGAAGGAGCAAATAACCCTCTCACGCCGATCCTTGGAGCGGGTGAAGGCGGCGATTTCCTTTCTGGAAAGCCACTATGCCGAAAAAATCAGTCTGGAGCAGGCGGCAAAAGCGTTATCTATGGATAAATATGCCCTTTGCCGGGATTTCAAGCAGCTCACCGGTCAATCGGCGGTGGAATTCTTAAACCGGGTTCGTTGCCGCCGGGCGGCAGAATATTTAAAGGAAGGAAAAACCGTTGCACAGGCGGCGGCGCTTTGCGGATTCCGCAACCGTTCTTATTTTGCAAAAACCTATTTGAAATATCAGGGGGAGTTGCCCTCTGCCTGCAAAATAAAAAAATCCGGCTGCAAAGCAGCCGGAAAAAATATTTGAATCAGTTGCGGTATTCCTGAACGATCGTCACTTTGGGCTTGCCGGTATAGGGAACCTCGATCACTTCTTCCTTGGAAGAAACGGAAAGGGTGTCTTTTCCGGTTTCATCGGCATAGGTGCTGCCGGTGACGCAGGAAGCCATCATCGTGGCAACAAGTGCCATCAGAGAAACCAAAGCCATCCATTTAAATAATTTATTTTTCATATGCAGGCCCTCCTTCGCCCTTTAAAGAGCAGAAACCTTTAAATTAATTTCTATACAGTAGTATTATATCATCATTTTTCGGATGATTGTATAACCTGATGTTGTTTTTATTTAACATTTTGCGGTCAAAATCAAAAAAATTGCGGGGAAGATTGATTGAGCGCCGAAAAAAATGTATAATATGATGTAATAAAAGAAGAATAGGATGATTTTTGAATGAACCAACGCAGTAGCGGCGTATTATTGCATATTTCCTCCCTGCCGGGTCCCTTCGGCATCGGCGTTTTCGGGCAGGAGGCAAGAGATTTTGTGGATCGCCTGGCGGAGGGCGGATTTCGTGCCTGGCAGGTCTTGCCCTTTTCCATCACAGACGAATATAATTCGCCCTATAAAAGCACCAGCGCATTTGCGGGGAACCCACTCTTTATTGACCCTTCCGAGCTTTATGCGGAGGGGCTCATTACCGGCGAAGAATTGCAGGCTTGCCGAATGGATAATCCCGGCTATGTGGATTTTAAAGCCCTGCGGGCGCCCCGGCTTGCCTTGTTGGCGAAGGCCGCCCACCGCTGCGATAATGCCCTTCGGGCAAAAATGCAAAGCTGGGCGGAGGAGCAGGGCTGGGTGAAGGATTTCGCCCTTTTTACCGCAATGATGGAGGATTTAAAATGCAATTGGCAGGAATGGCCGAAACCCTTGCGGGATCGGGAGCCCGCCGCATTGCAGGCGGCGGAGATCCGCCTCGAAGCAAGGATCCAAGAACTGATTTTCTTGCAATATGAATTCTTCAGCCAATGGGAAAAGCTCCATCAATATGCCCGATCAAAGGGGATCGCGGTGATCGGGGATATGCCCATCTATGTGTCCGAAGACGGTGCAGATGCTTGGCTGAACCGATCTCTTTTTGAACTGAACGAGCAAGGCTATCCCACCCGGGTGGCGGGCGTTCCCCCGGATTTTTTCAGCGCCACCGGTCAACGCTGGGGCAATCCTTTATATAATTGGAAAGAAATGGAAAAGGAAGACTACGCCTGGTGGGCGGCTCGCTTAAAGCACGCCACCCGAATGTTCGATCGGGTAAGAATCGACCATTTTCGGGGCTTTGCCTCCT
>CAZIQE010000028.1:0-7886 GCA_964541385.1 uncultured Eubacteriales bacterium
GATGAAGCCTATGCCAAGGCGGAAAAGATCCTGACAGACCACGAAAAAGAGGTGCGGCTGATCGCCGAAAACCTTCTGGAGCGGGATCGCCTTTCCGGCGCAGAATTCAATCGGCTGATGAAGGGTGAACCCCTCGAAGAACCGGCGGCAGATCCGGCTGAACCCGCAGCCGCAGAACCGACCGTTGAAGAAAGCGAAACGCCCCCCGAAACAGAAGAATAAATGAAAAATCCCGTTCTGAATGGAGCGGGATTTTTCGTTTGACAAAAAATGCTTTAGAGAATATAATTTTCAAAAAGGAACGAACGGAAAAAGGAGAATCGGCAATGATCGGAATCATCGGAGCAATGGAAATGGAAACGTCTGCCATCCGGGCAGAGTTGAAAAACCCCGAAGAGCGGGTGATCAGCGGGATTCGGTTTGCAAAGGGCTTCTGGCAGAGCCGGGAGGTGGTGGTTGCAACCGCCGGCGTCGGCAAGGTATTTGCCGCCATCTGTGCGGAGGCGATGATTTTGAATTATCATCCCGAATGGATCGTCAATACCGGGGTGGCAGGTGCTTTGATGAAGGATCTGCATATTCTGGACGTGGTGATCAGTAAAGAAGTGGTGCAGCACGATATGGATACCTCGCCCTTGGGGGATCCCGTCGGCTTAATTTCCGGCATCGATAAGGTTCAGCTTCCCGCCGACGGGCTTCTGGCAGAGCAATTTCAAGCCGCCGCCGGGAAAATGGGAATCGCGGCAAGGATCGGAACGGTGGCGTCCGGGGATCAGTTTGTTGCCGATCCGGCAAAAAAAGAATGGATCGCAAACCGATTCGGAGCCGCCTGCTGTGAAATGGAAGGGGCGGCGATCGGGCAGGTTTGCTATGTGAACAAGGTGCCCTTTGCGGTTCTGCGCACCATCTCCGACGGTGCGCAGTCGGAGGCGAAGATGGATTATTCCGCTTTTGCCGCCAAAGCCGCCATGCAGAGCGTTTCGATCTTAAGAAAAACCGTGGAGGAATTAAAATGAATCTGTTGGAAATGGCAAAAGAGAAGAAGGTTTTATTGGTGGCGCATCGGGGCGTTTGCGGCGGGAATATTCCCTGCAATTCTCTGCAGGCGTTTCGGGCGGCTCTGAATATGGGAGCGGATATGATCGAGCTGGATGTGGAAGCCTCTTCAGACGGCGAGTTGTTCGTTCAGCATCCGGGAATGGAAAAGGTGCACTTAAGGATGCAGGATCGGCTGAGAAAATTCCCCGCCTCGATGGTGGAAAATTTTTATCTCTCCAACTGGGATCTCTGCCGCACCGAATGGAAAATTCCCCGCCTGGAGGAGGCACTTCGCCTTTTGAAGGGGAAATGCCTCATCAATATTGATAAATTCTGGGATCATCCCAAGGAAATCTCCGCCCTGATCCGCAAATTGGGGATGGAAGATCAGATTTTGATCAAAACCGCCGATAAGCCCGAATATCTGGATGCGGTGGAGCAATATGCCCCGGATATTCCCTATATGACCATCGCCAAGGAGGAAGATACGGTTTCCGAAAATATTATGAAACGGAATATCAACTACGTGGGGGTAGAGGCTCTTTTCACAAAAGAAGATGCCCCCGTTGCCTCAAAGGAGTATTTAGATCGGATGCACGCCGCCGGTAAGATCGTTTGGGTCAACGGGCTGGTTTATAATTATGAGGCGGTGCTCGCCGCCCACCATAACGACGATATTTCCATGTACGACGATCCGGAAAAGGGCTGGGGCTGGCTGGCGGATCGGGGCTTTGATCTGATCCAAACCGATTTTCTCCTGCCCTGTCGTCTGTTTTTAGAAAAAACCGCAAGGAGAGTTTAACATAATAAAATTCCCCCAGAGCGTTTACTCTGAGGGGATTATATTTTACATAATTGCTTTCATAATCTTTTCCCGCAAATTGGGTAAGTAATCCGGGTCGGTGGGGTAGTGGGTGAAGGTTATGGTGCCGTCGGTATCCTCCAAAATGAGTTTTTCGGCGGCTTCTCTGCCGAATTTTTCTTCATAAAGCTTCAAAGCCCGCATATCGTCAACCGCCTCCCGTAAAGAGTTCAGCCGAATGGATTCCCAGGCCTCGCCATCGGAGCCGGGATAAACCAGGAAGCAATCTCCGCCGGGATTGAAGAATCCGCCGTCGGGATAGCCGAAGGGATCCAAAACGGTGCGGGAATGGCAGGAGTTATAGAAGTTATATCCCCAATGCAGGAACCCTTCAATATGATAAAGATAAAGCTGAACGCCCAGGATCCGGGTGCGGCGGGAAGGCATTGCAAGGGATCGATCCGAAACGCCCTCTTTACCGGCGCCGCAATAATAGGTCCAAAGCCCTTCCACGCCGGCTTCATAGAAGTTCAGAACGCTGCGGGTGTTGGGAACCGGCTTTTTCAAAACCCCCTGATGATAGAATTCCAGATCGGAAAGACAATCGATGATGGAATAGCCCTTCAGATAGGGGGCGATCCGATCCAGGCAGCTTTTGTATCGTTCGATTTGCTCAAGTTTCGGCTCATCGGATACGTGGAAGAAGCATTTTTTGTCTAATCCTCTCTTTTTAAATTCCGCTAAGATGGCGGGAATAAACTGGCTCAAAAAGTTGGCGTATTCCTCGCCCATCGAATCGGTATGCCAGCCGAAATATTTTTTCTTTCTGCCGTTCACCTTCACGATGATTTTAGGTGCGGCCTTGGCGCCCCATTGGGAAAAGAAATGGGGAATTTCAAAATATTCCACGCCGCAGGAAAGGCAAAGATCGATCCAACGGTGCAGTTTTTCAAATCCGAAACGGAAAGTATCTTTTCCCGTGCGTTCAATATCCACAAGTTGGGTGGTCAGCCGCTCTCCGCCCACGAAGGTATCCAGCTCGGGCGTGAAAACAGGGGTCAGGATCATATTGATGCCGTTGCGAACGGCAGTGCGCAGATAGCTTTCGATCAGCTTCCAATGCTTTTCGGAAAACGCCTTCACGTGATAATATTCGGCGATGCAATCGGCGTAGAACCACTCGGTGTGGATCAAATCCTGCTTGGGCAGCTCCGCATCCAAAACCTGAACGGTGCCGCTGACCTTGCCCAATAATTCCGCCGTTTTATGATCCAGAATGGAAACGGAAATATCGTATTCCCCGGCTTTGAAGCCCTCCGGCAGCTCAATGTCGATCCAAAGGGCGTGGGTCTGGTGATGGGGGAGAGAAACCGCATCGGGATAGATCAGGGGGCGCAAAAGATCCGGATATGCGCCCGGCTCAATGGAGATGAATTCGCCTGCCGGCGGCTTATTATAGGCGGGATACATATTCAGAACGTTGGAAACCAGCCGAACCTTGGCATAGGGTGCCAATGCTCCGCCCAGCCGAACCGGCGCCCAGCGCTGAATGTTCACGTCAAAATGATCCGCCCGGTATAGAACCTGGAATGAAAGCCTCTCGTTTCGAAACATCCGGAAAAAGGTTTTTTCCGGCTTACTCTCCGGCAGATCGGAATAAAAGCATTTTTCCAAAGAGGAAACCATTTTCATTTCTAACTGAATCATAGCATTTCTCCTTTTGTAAATTATCCTAATTATAGCAAAAGAACCTTATTTTTGCAAGAAAAAACGAATGTTTTTTTAAAAAATAAAAGGATTGCAAATGAGATTCCTTTATGTTAAAATATAGTCGATTGAAGGATGAAGAAAAATGAAGAAACAAATTCGAAAATTAACCCTTTCCGGGATGTTTTTGGCGATCGGGCTGGCTTTGCCGTTTCTAACGGGGCAAATTCCGCAGATCGGCAGTATGCTCCTTCCCATGCATATTCCGGTTCTGCTTTGCGGGCTGATCTGCGGCTGGCAATACGGCGGCGTTGTTGGCTTGGTGATGCCGCTAATGCGCAATCTGCTCTTTGGAATGCCGCCGATGCCGAACGCCATCTCTATGGCGTTTGAGCTTGCCGCCTACGGGCTGATCATCGGTCTTCTGTATAGCCGCTCCAAACGGAAATGTGTCTTTTCTCTCTATCGCAGTATGCTGATCGCAATGCTGGCGGGCAGAGCCGTTTGGGGCGTGGCTCAGGCGTTGATTCTCGGCCTGAACGGCTCGGGATTTACCGTTAAAATGTTTATGGCGGGCGCATTTCTGAATGCGATCCCCGGCATTATTCTGCAATTGATCCTCATTCCCGCCATTATGGTTGCGCTTGACCGGGCAAAGTTAGTGCCCTTTACTAAAGCATAAGGTGTGACTCTCAAAAAAGGCACCAACCGCAGAAAATGAGTGAATAATAAAGTGACTACCTCTTTTTGTTGTAAGATGAAAGGGGAAGTCACTTCACTTTTTTTATTGTTCTTTTTAAAGGTAAAAACTCGGCAGCAGCCGAGTTTTGAATGAAATTTTCTGCTATCCGCCAACTCGACCGCTCGTAGTACCTATGTACAACTTCGGGTCAAGTTGACGAATTCGGCACTCTTTTTTGAAAGTCCGCTTAGTGGCTCTCTTTCCATTTTAAATATACGTATAGGCGGGCGGTTGCCTCTGCATCGCACCAGGCACGATGGGCATCCTCCTGGGGAATTCTTAAGAAATTCGTCAGGTAAGTCAATTTATAAGTAGGCAAGCCGGGGAATATCCGTTTCGCATAGTATAGGGTATCGAACACCGCATTATCGAAAAAAATCCCATTGGGCTCCGCCTCCCGGCACAAAAAGCGGCAATCGAAAGCCGCATTATGCGCCACCATCGGCAATGCGCCCACGTATTCCTTAAACGACGGCAATAATTGCTCGATCGTTGGGGCATCCTGCACCATTTCATTGGTGATCCCCGTTATGGCGGTGATCTGCGGAGAGATGAATTTCCGGGGATTGACCAGCGAGGAATAGCGTGAAATCAGATGGCTCCGCTCCACCTTTACCGCACCGATTTCCGTTATCTTTTCTTCGCTCCCCAGACCGGTGGTTTCAAAATCGAACGCCACAAAGGAATCGAAGCTTGCATCCTTGATCTTAAACATCGTTTTCTAATAAGCAAACGGCGTGGCAAGCCATTCCTTCGCCGGCTCCGGTGAAGCCCAGACGCTCCTCGGTGGTTGCTTTAAAGTTCAATTGCGTGGGATCGCAGCCGATCGTGTCCGCTAAATTTCTTAAAATCTCATTGCGATAAGGGCTGATTTTAGGGCGTTCGGCAATCAGCGTAATATCGGCGTTGCCCAGATGATAGCCTTTTTCGCCGATCTTGATCACCACGCATTTCAAGAGCTTCAAGCTGCTGATCCCTTTATATTGAGGGTCTGAATCCGGAAAATGCACGCCGATATCCCCCAGCCCGGCGGCGCCGAGCATGGCATCCATCAGCGCATGGGTCAAAACGTCGGCATCCGAATGACCCGATAACCCCTTTTCATAAGGAATCTCCACGCCGCCCAGAATCAGTTTTCTGCCCTCCGCCAGACGGTGGACATCATATCCATGACCAATTCTCATTTTCTCTCCTCCATAATCGCCTTGATCACCGGAATATCCTCCGGGGCAGTAATCTTCATATTATCCCGATGCCCTTCCACAAAGGAAACCTCTTTGCCGTAATATTCAAAGATGGATGCATCGTCGGTGAATTCCATACCCGTTAAAAGAGCTTTTTCCGCAAGTGCAAGATACTCGTCCCGTTTAAAAACCTGGGGCGTTTGTATGCCCACCAGATGGGTTCTGGGAACGGTTTCGATTATTTTATCCGATTCGATCCTTTTGACCGTATCCGTCAGGTAACAGCCCAAAGCCGCAGCCCCGCTTTTTTGAGCAGCCTCAACTGTTCGATCGATATCCGCCGGGCGGATCAGCGGACGGGCTCCGTCCCCGATCGCAACGAATGCATAATCCGCCGGAATTGCACGAACCCCCTTCAAAACCGATTCCATTCGTGTTTTTCCGCCCTCCACAATGAGCTGCAGTTTTTTCAGATCGTATTTTTCCTTGAAGGAACAGTATAATGCCATTGTTTCTGCCTTTGCGGCAACAACGATTTTCTCAATGGAAGAAGCGTTTTCATAAGCGATCAGAGAATGAACCGCAACCGGAATTCCATTGAATTCCAGCAGTAATTTATCCCTGCTTCGCTCCTTCATTCGGGTTCCGCTCCCCGCACAAACCAGCACGGCCGCTGTTCTTTGCTTAGACAAGGTTTTCCCTCCTATCAAAAAGGGCTGAAAAATTTTTTCAGCCCAAGGTATGATCGATCATTTCCTGCAATTTCGCCAAAATCTCTTCATTACTCCAATTCAGCGCCATTGCCAATTCCGAGCAGAAAATATTCTTGGCATTCACCATCATCTGGCGGTCGCCGGTGGATAAGCCAACGGTTTTATCACGCAGCATCAGGGTTTTCACAACCTCTGCCATCTTTTCCGGTATGCCGGTTTTTAACTGTTCATTATTCTCTTTATACCGCTTTCCCCAAGGCGCAGAAGCATCCACCGCCAGATCGGAAAAATAACGCAATAACCGCTCTGCCTCTTCCGAGGAAATAATTCCACGCAGGCGAATATTCCCGGCATTAGAAACCGGGAGCGCCAGGCGAATACTTCCGCCCATAATCTTCACGTTATAATAATCACGCGGTTGACCGCCGATGCTCTTCGTTTCTATGCTTTCGATCACACCGGCGCCGTGCATCGGATAAACGACTTTATCCCCGACACTAAACATTTTTTACCTTGCCTTCCTGCTTTTCAATCCAAAAACCAAGGGTCTCTCTTCTATATACCCTACTAATATTATAACGCAAATGTCGAGATTTGGCAAATAAAAATCTTCCACAAAATCCTTTACTTTTTCGCAGATTGTATTATAATATTTGCATATAAGGAGATCAAATATGAAACAAGTTGAACGGAAAATTGTCGCAAAAAACAAAAAGGCGACCTTCGATTATTTTGTTCTCTCCACTTATGAGGCCGGTATTGTCTTATTCGGTACGGAAATTAAATCAATTCGCAACGGAAGCGTGAACCTGAAAGACAGTTATTGCGAATTTGAAGACGGAGAGCTTTATATCCGGGGAATGCATATCTCCCCCTATGAAAAGGGGAATATTTTCAACCGGGATCCTCTGCGTTTGAAAAAATTACTGATGCATAAAAAAGAGATTATGACCCTTTTCGGAAAGGTGAAGCAGGACGGGTTAACTTTAATTCCGCTATCCCTTTATTTCACCGGCTCCAAGGTCAAGGTGGAACTCGGGCTTTGCCGAGGCAAAAAGAACTATGATAAGCGGGATACTCTGGCAAAAAAAGAGGCAAACCGTGAAATGGAGAAACGCTTAAAAGCAAATAATATCGGGTATTAAGGGGGTAAAAAAATGGAATACTTTGATTTAAAATTAAACCTTGATTACGAAGGGTTAGCTTTAGGGGGCGGGCACCGTGCATCGATATCCTGTTATCTGCCCTCAAACTATAAAGAATTCTCCGCCGGGCGGAAGCGCCCCGCCGTTGTCATCTGCGCCGGCGGCGGCTACCGGATGCGCTCCGACCGGGAGGCAGAGCCCGTTGCATTGCAATATCTGGCGGCGGATATGGCGGCTTTCGTGGTGCATTATTCCGTTAATGAGGATGCCGGCTTCCCCCGCTCTATGCTGGAAGCGCTCACCGCAATAAAAACCGTTCGTGAATATGCCGATGAATGGAATATCAACCCCGATCAAATCGCCATTCTCGGATTTTCGGCAGGCGGCCATTTGGCGGCCTCTGCCGCCGCATTCTGGCATACGGACTGGGTTCAAAAGGCCTTGGGCGATAACGAAAATTGCAAGGTGAATGCCGTTGTTCTCGGCTATCCGGTGATCACCTCCGGTCCGAAAGCGCACCGTGGATCCATTATCTGCCTGTTGGGCGAAGATGCA